>CAZJUU010000005.1:0-13743 GCA_964549295.1 uncultured Candidatus Bathyarchaeia archaeon | reverse complement strand
CTGTCTCGAAACTAGCTTCTTCTTGAAGGCGGATTAGAAGTCTCGGCCGATACATGTACATCTCAACAGCTTCTCTGGAAAGGAATACACTGGCATAGTCCACGGCAGAATCCTCTTCAGAATCCAAGAGACAAAAACCATTGTTCTGTATGGGATCGTCTATCCATGATTGGACAGCAACTGTCAAATCACATTCATACCAATTCATAGCTGCACCGACCTGCATCGAACTGGAAGGTTTCTCCGCTATCCTTGGCTGATTGCCCCAGTTAATGGTCGTCTCGCTCCACTGGTCGACCACTGTCACCACGTTGATCCTCCTAGATCCAACGTGAGCACCTTCAACATACTTGAACAGACGCAATGTAGTGGAAACTACATGATGGTTTTGAAGGTCGATCAGATCGAACTTGATGTAGATTCGATGATTCAAGGATTCCGTGTTGCTTCTGTAGCTTCTCACACTCATGACCTCATCTTTTCCATAGTTAGAGTTGGAATTCAGTTGACTCACATGCGAATCTTCGGACGGCTCAAGCTGGTAATCGGTTTCCTCATTTGCGAGAATCCTCTCGTTGGCGGCCTCGGACACCGCTATGGCTAGTGCCAAGAGAAGTAGGAAGCCTATCTTAATTTTCACCAAGTCATCGCCGAGAAGATTCAAAGTTGCCCGGAATCTAGCCGATAGTAGTTATCTCAGGTGTGCGTCCCTTCCTGAAGTGCCACACTTGCGCTTTCCCGTTGAAGGCTTTCGCCCATTCGATAAGGATCTGTTTCTCCGCTTCGGCAAGTCTAGCTCTTCCACTCTTGACCTGTATCATGAGGGTTCGACCGTCTTTGCCTGCGAAGATATCGACTGGACTGTGGGATGCTGCGCTTCTTGCGCAGAACCAGCCGTCATGACGAAGCGTCTGCAAAACACGGTACTCTCGCGCTCTTCCCTTATAGTAGTTTGTTGCTCCCATTACTTCTCACGGTAGGTGTAGGATGTTGAACTCGCTTAAGCCATTTAATGCCACGAGTTCGTCTAAAAGCGTTTCACAAGGTACATTTCAATCCTGGTAATCTAGCTTCATAGAACTGAACAAGACCAAGGAAAGATGATTCTTCTAGTAGATAGTAATATATTGCGAAGGGCGAATTGCAAGAATAGTTCGCATGCCAAGCCATTGAATAGGGGAATAGGCTACGAAGAAAAAGCGTGATCGCATACTATTCTATTTCATCTTGGCATTGACAGTCTGGTCGCTTGTTGCCAGTGCGCTTACGGTCAGAGCTCAACCTGCCCTTGGAGCTAGGATACTGGATGCAGTATACGTTGCAAAGATCTATGATGGAGACACGGAACCCCTCAATTTTACAGTTTTGAATCTTGGGAGAAAGGATTCTTCTGGCGACTCGCTGTTCTTTTTCAAAATCTTGGCAGACAACAGATTATTGGTAGATGAGTTCTCTTCGCCATGGGAGTGCAAGCCGGGAGTCAGGGTCTCACGTGGAATAACGATTGTGGGGTTGGTGGGTCCCGACGAGTATGCCATGCGTGCGGAGCTCTACTGGAAGAATCAGACAACGCAGGTGCTGGAGGACGTTAGGGAGTTTACAGTTCTCGTCGTGAAACTTTACACTACAGGTTGGTCTCAGTCAATCTCAACAATTCAACTGGGGGCGAAAGTCGCTTCGACCCTAGTTGTGTCTTTTGAAAATGGCGGAAACGACAAGATGTTCTCAGCCACTATTTCGATCAGAGACTCGTCTGATATACGGGTCGACCCGCAGACGCGAAGTATTGGTGACGTTGATGCGGGGGAAGTTGCTCGAGCAGAATTCTCAGTATCTGCGCCTCAGACCACATCCATGGGATCGCATGTGCTCACATTTGAAATATTGTACCTTGACTTTAGAGGTACACCCCAAGAAGAGACTGTTTCGGTAACCCTTACCGTTACTAAGCTTGGCACGATCTTGGAGATGGATGTTTCTGGGAGTGTGAAGTACAGTTATCCGATCATGATTACGGCTAGATTGCTTGACGCCAACGGTGATCCCATAAGAGATCAGACGATCAGATTCCACATCATTTCTGGATCTGATCAAAGAGATATTGGCACTAACTTAACCGACTCATCTGGATTCGCAAGACTTGTGTACTATGGAGTTCTGAACTCGGGAGACTACGAGTTGAAAGCCTCGTATGAAGGGTCAGCGTCACATGATGCGACCACGACGACAAGACGCGTCACAATCCTCCCCATTGCAACCAAACTTACACCAACCGTTCCAGGTTCAACTGTTGTGGGGCAGACTGTCAGCATTTCAGTCCAACTCGTTGATGAAGCAGGCAAGCCCATTTCAGGACAAGTTGTAGAGTTCTTTGCGGACAACGAAAAGTTTGCAAGTGGACCCACAGACGAGAATGGATTAGTCTCCGCCTCATATGTTCCGGGAACAAAGGGGTCGGTCCAACTCAGGATTGCATATGAAGGCAGTGGAAACTTTGCAAGTGCTGAATGGTCAGGTGTGCTTCCTATCGAAGCCATTCAGACAACGTTAACGCTGTTTGTGAGTGGTTTCGCTGTTCAGGGCGACAACCTCGTGTTCAAAGCCACTATAAAGGACTCTGCCGGAATTCCAATTCAATCCGCAGCGCTGGCTTTTGTAGTAATTGCTGGCAGTACGCGTCTTGAACAGACACTTATGACAGATAGCCAAGGTTCCGCATCACTATCCTTCAAGGCTGCTTCAGCTGACAACATAAGGGTTGACGTAATTTATGCTGGTGATTTGCGGTATGAAGCCAGTGAAGCTGCTGCACGTGTAACGGTTTTCAGTCCACTGTTGCTCGGTGGATTAGTAGCTGTTATTATTGGCGCGGCCGTGGTAGGCGTTGTCGGATTCATGAAGTTCAAGCTGGGTATCAGTCCGCTGACATGGATTCGAAGCAGACCTACAAGACCTCTTCAACGGACCAAAACCGTTGTGACCCCCACCACAACAGGCGCAGTTCAACATTGCACAAAATGCGGTGCACGCATGTCGGAAACAGAGACCGTCTGTCGCACTTGCGGCTCAAGAAGAGAAACTGTGCCATCGGCGTCCGATCTTGACGAAAAAGTCTACAGCTACATAGTCGAACATTCTGGTGTTATTTCTCTAAGGCAGGCCGCTAGTGACTTGGGAATAACTCCGGAACAGGTTAAGCAATCCGCTGAGAGATTGAAACAATCGGGAAGACTAGGGTAGTCCATTGAAATCATTACAGAAGACGATCAAGAACCGGCGTCACTTATCCGAGACCAATCATCATTTGATCAATCTTACAACGGCCTCAGAATACCTGTCTCGACCTGCCTTCAACACAGCATGAACGAAATCGTTTCTGCGCAGAGAATAGTCACTTATTTTCTTTCCAGTTTCAACAGGTGTGAGTTTTCCCCGGTTCTCTTTGAACATCAAGATTTCAAGAGGTTGGTTTGAAAGTTTGCTGAGTCGTTTCTGCAATTCGGTCGTCGAGTCTCGAACTTCTGTAATGGGGATTTCGTATCTGTTAACTGTATTTTTTGCAATACCGTCTTTTCCACACACCATACATCGTGGGTTTCTATTCAACTCCATCTTCGTGTACCTGTTGAATCTTAGATCTATCAGAAGCGCTCCCTTCAACGGTTCTCCGATATTTGAAGGCCATTTCTTTTCCTTTAGAAAAGTTCTGTATCCCAAGATGATTTTCGTGGCTTCCTGTGTCTGTATTGACGATACTAATGACATGGATGTTGGAAGAGACGGGATCTTCATCTCTTCTAATGGGGCGGTGCAGGGATTTCTCAAACCGGCCATCTGTCCATAATTTCCCGGTGGAAGAGGACAGATGGGACAGGGATCGTCAGGTGGAATGTATGTGTGGATCCTGACTTCGTAACCGATTGATCCCGCATCCACCATTGGAATTGAATATCTCCGGGACATTGACGTAAGATGCATTCTTGAGGGAACATTATCGAGTCCTGAAATGATCACATCCGAGTTAAGATAGACATGAATTGGAAGATTCTCAACTCTGCCGCGGATGAAAGATGCGTGAATGTATGGATAGTTCTTCTCCAGCTTTCGTGAAAGAACCAGTGCCTTCGGTTTTCCAACATCGCTCTTTTCAAAGAAGACGGTTCGGCTTAGGTTTGACGTTTCAACATAGTCGTTATCGACGATTACAAGTTTCCCAACGCCGAGCATAGCCAGGTTCTTGGCCACTTCGTTTCCAATGGCGCCGGCGCCAGCGACTAGAACCCTAGCGTTCTCAATAAGTGATTGCCCCGCGGTCCCCCATAGTAGAAGGTGTCTAGCCCACATGTAGTCTACGGTAAGCTTGCGAGACTTCAGATTGATCTGTCCAAGTGTAGCGTTCTCTGGAAGAAGTTTGCCTTTCAAAAGCAAAGCGGTAAGTTCAGCGTTGACTCCAAGTTTTCTGCAGACTCTCTTCTTCAGGTCTCTAATCTTCACCTGACTTGAGGCTTCAACTTCCACTTCTTTGAACTGTGGAATCTCAGCCGTGACTTTCATCGAGTTGCCTCTTGGCCTGTTCGACTCGGAATTCTAAAAGTGAGTACCGTGTCTTCTTCGGCAAGAACTCTTCCGGGCAGTGGAATAATATTGAACCTCAAGATGTCGCTTGATTCAGGTGGTTTTCTCTGGGCTCCCCGGGTTGGAAAACCATGGTTTCTGCAAACCTTAGCGGATTCTATGCACTTTGGATGATCGAAAACGTTGTTCGGGTTAGGATCCGACAACAGGAAGTAGAGCGAGTTGATTACCGAGACAATTTTGAGGTCGGGACGCCAAGCCTCTCCCAATACTGAAACGCAGACAGCCCCAGGAATATTTGGAACAATGTTTGGGTGAGAGATCTCTGTAAGCCAAGTCACGACAGGCGGCTTCAGCGGATACTCATTCAAGAGCTCAAGTCTGTAACGGTGCCAATTCACGTACTCCGTGAAAGGCCAGACCTTCTGCTCAGCTAAGTCTTTAACCTCGCCCTTTTCACAGCGGACTAACCCCTCATAAAGGGTGGGAGGATCGGCTAGAGATGTAACCATCGGAAACTGGTGGTTTACAAAACTCTTCTCTTCATAGAGGAGGGGTAAATTCACACTATCTTCCGCCAATTATGTTGTATGGCATCAGTGCTACCTGTGCATTCTCTGGTATGCCTGCTCTTGAAATCGTCATGCTCTCGTCGAGGACGACTCCACCATACATTAGCGATACGGTTGATGGGTCGACCCCGAATGATGTGCAGACCTGCTGCTTCACTTCGCCAATCGTGTGGTCTGGTATAACCTCTATCTCGGCTAGTCCTGTCTGCGGTCCTATTGGCGCTTGTACGAATAGCTTCATTCTTTTCACCAACCTCCATTGACATTAGTTAGACTTACTATTGGATAATTAAGGTAACTCCTTCCTCGCTTGTTATTCCGCCGCCAGTTGCCTTTATCTTGAGGCTATAGTTTCCTGCTGGCACGTCAGATTTCGTCACTATCTCCAATGTAAGTGTTGTAGTTCCCTGCATAGCTATCTTTCTGTTCAGCAAAATAATGCTTGTCTGATCAATTCCCTTGGACGGTAGCCCCGTAACATCGATTGAGATTGCGTCCGTGAATCCTTTGGTGACGTCTAACGTGACTGTAAAGGTAGCCGTTTTTCCTCTTTGTATAGTGACGGATGATGGTGTAGCCGATATGTCAAATCCTGCGACGAGCACAGTTATTGTGACGGTTCTTGACACTTGGCCGTACTTGGCTTGGATCTGCATCTGATATTCTCCTGTATCGGCTGACGGAATAACTGTGATTTTCATCGTGGAAGTGACTTCACCGCCTTTAGGAGGCAAGAGCTGTTGAGGACTGAATGAGACACTTGCAATATTAGAAGGTCTGTTTGGAACATCAAGAGTTACGGGTGAGCTGAAGCCGTTTATAGATCTAACCAGCACTGTTGTGGTCTTTGACTGCCCCACATAGACCGTTACTTGAGTTTCAGATGAGTCAACTTCAAAGTCTCCGATGACGATTGTGGCGGTCTGTGTAGTCACTTTGCTATTCGCAGTGTCAGTTGCGACTATGTAGTAGTCCAGATTTCCAGTTACCTCGTTACTGGGAATTGTATAGGAGTAGGTGTCGCCTTCCTTCGAGATCAGCAGCATGTTGTCGCTCTTCCACGTGGTATCCTCGGACAGTTTATAGTAGATCAGGACTTCCTTTACTCCACCAACTCCTCCAGTTGCATTAGCTATCAGGCGAATGTCATTACCTATCATGCCGCTCGTTACTGGTGCATGGTCCAGCTTGAGAGCGCCGCCGCCGGTTCCAGACAGTGCTGCTACGATAAGGACTCCTGCCACCACTCCTACAATTATGACTATCAACGCGATCAAGGCGTAGATCTGTCTTCTTGTGAATGGTTGTCTTGAAGGAATTGAGACAGGGGGAGGTGTTGGTGCCGGCGTTGGTCGTGGAACCAGACTTGTTTTCCTAAAGTTTTGAGGAATCATTTCTTCACCTGATCCGTACAAGTGAACTTGACTATCAGGAAGTGATTGGATAGATTTTGATTTTTCCTCTTGAGCAAAGAACTTGAACTCTCCAGTTGATGGATCAGATACAAGTGCTACAACGTACGGAGAGAATTGATGAAGTTTGGACTGTGTCTCTTTGTCCACTTCAGACATGAATACGCCATAACCCGGATGCGAATGATACCAACCGACAATATTTCCTTCAACCTTCTTCTTCACTATATCATCCGCAATCTTCGCGAGGCTTTCACCAGGCATCACAACCTTCTTCTCGTCTCTCAAGGCCTCGCCACTAACGGCATCTTGAACCATTAAAACTTGATCATCCATTCTTCCAATCAGAACCCCTATTACCTCTTTCTCGGGCGAGCTTTTCACATGGTCCATTACTTTGGACATGACATCTTTGGACATACTTACGTAGAACACTTCATGCCGCCCTGGTGCCTCTAGGGGTTAGAAAAAAGGGGGTAGGGACGTTGGGTCCGCTACTTTCCAAGCATTCCTAGGATTCCGCCGACGATTCCCAGGATGAAGCCTGCCACGAATCCGCCGCCCAATATTAGACTGATCACTGCGGCTGGGAATACCACGACAGCTCCGATCGTTCCGTAGCCTAGTACCATCAGAATGCTGCCGATACAGACCACTATGCCAAGGATCAGACCGATAGCGACAAGTATCCATGGCGGAGGTGCGCCAAAGTAGGTTATCCACGGAAATATGCCCGCCCACAACGCGTAGAAGCCAGCAGAGAGCAAGGCAGCCGCGTTGATTATGATCATTATTCCCGCGATCAGCGATACTACGAATCCCCATGTAGACCTTGCAGGCGGAAACACGGCTAGCGGTGGCGGAACGCCTACAGGCGCCGGTGGACCAAACCCTAGGGGCGCGGGAGGCGGTGCGAATTCAGGTACTGGTGCTGGAACTGCGTATGCTGGCGCTGGAGCTGCTACAAATGGCACAACGCTTTGATAGCACTGTGGACACATCACAAGGTCTTGGTATGCCTTAGAATCGTCCCTGCATATTGGTCGTCCACACCTATTGCAGACGTAGATTGCTGGAAGGTTTGGGTGGTAGAAACACATGCCTGGAGGCGGAACCCTCATGGGCACGCCAGCGGGCATTACTGGAGAAACCACTCTGACACTTGGCACTGGCTTAACAGAGGGTGGACCGATTAGTGATGTACCACAAGCGGAACAGAAGCTCGCGTCGTCCCTGTTGTTTGCACCACAGGTAGGACACTTTCTTACCAATTCTTTTCTTTTTCCTCCCTGATTTCTTTCAAAGGATGTTATCATATGTCTCTTTGTCCATTCTTAAGCCTTTCCTAACACTTCCCATGAGATTGAAGCAAGAATTCCGTGATTCCAGACGTAATAGAAAAAATTCTTCAACCGTCCATCATCGAAGACGTTCCATGCTAACAGAGTCATGCCAAGATCGTCACCTCACACGAGTTCACCGAAACTTATTATAGTCAGAGACCAGCTCCAACAACCCGCTCCGATTGGCCCCGGTACTCCAAAAGAGCGGGAAAGCCTAGCCTGGTCGGGGCGTCGGCTTGGTACCTCATAGTCGAATAGCCGAAGGTCGCGGGTTCAAACCCCGCCCGGGGCTCCATGTCGACAACATTTTCAGGCTAACTCTATCTTGAATATTCGAAGATTTCATTACGATATCCGGAGACACAAGAACAATCTAACTTGTCAAAAAAAATCAATTGAATGAAACCCGCAAAGTCTCCTTGAGAATTATTACCAAACAAATTTTGATGTCGTAAATCGTCTAAGTGTCAGTCGAAACTCTATTCTAGCTGAGCACCTAAATCCGCTCTGGCGCTTCGGATACTTAGAATTGTTGATGCAGGAGGATATTCTGGCACGAAGGAAGAGACTAGAAGAAAATACCTAAAGTACTTGACTGGATTTGCTTTATCAATTGGAGCCGTCGCAGCCGTTACCTATACGAGACTCAAAGAGGGTCTGTTCAAAGAGAAAGAGATAGTTGTTGGGAGTTCTGTGACTACGAAGAATAGAATTCCACCGGGACAACGTGAAGTTGAGGAGCTTCGGGTTCTACATGTTGGAAATATTCCGAGGTTTGACCCTGCAACTTGGACGTTTCAAGTCTTTGGCCTAGTTAAGAAGCCATTCGAGATAACTTGGACTGAATTCCAGAATCTTCCAGCGATTGAAGTCCAGTCCGCCTTTCACTGTGTCACGGGATGGAGTAAGCTAGACAATGGATGGAGCGGCGTGTCATTCAAGGAAATATTTGATATGGCCGAGCCAAATGATAACGCTGGTTACTCCACAATAGTCTGTGACGGAGGTTACACCACGTCTCTACCCGTGAAGGAATTGCTGGACGACGACGTGCTATTTGCTTACAAACTAGATGGAAAAGAATTGGAGCCTCGGTTCGGCGGACCACTCAGATTGGTTGTTCCTAGGAAATATGCTTACAAGAGTGCCAAATGGGTTAGAAAAGTGAAGTTCACTGAACAGCAAGAACTCGGATACTGGGAGTTGAGAGGCTACAGTAACACTGCTGATCCGTGGAAAGAGGAACGCTATAGCGACTGATCCAGAAAATACTGGACGAGAGTTTCGCAGGGTTACAGGTTGAATTTCAACACGCTATTGAAGAGAATTGATCGGATAGTCGTTTGGGCTCTGCTGATACTGTTTCTAGTTTTCATGATTAGCGGCTACATGATTACTAGGGGATTCATCGACAGGTACTATGGGCTCCTCCTCCATACAGAACTTGACCTTCCAATAATGCTACTTTTTGTGATTCATGTAACCGTCAACATGAGATCAATCCTGACCAGATGGGGCCTAAGAAGCAGTCAGTCCAATCTGCTGTCACTGGCGTTGGGATCCGGTCTGTTCTTATTCGTATTGTACTTGGATCAGTTCTTCGAGCTGATGAGATAAGACTGCAATGCACAACATCAACAATTGAACTTGAGAAAGACATTTTCAGGCGTTACCTTTTATTGGAAGACCAAGGAAGAATCTTGTCGGTGCCGGGGTTGCCTAGAGATCAACAAAATGATCGGGCAACTCGGTAAGGCGTCGGCTTGCTAACCACTTGGCAAACAGCCGATGACCCTCTGGGTCTCGTGGGTTCAAATCCCACCCCCGGCGCCAGACAAATAACTTCTACAGCGAGTATTATTTTACAGGACATGAAACAAATTGGAACTGAATTGATAGATTCATTTCCATTCAGTTAAGTCCAGTCCCATAGACCTCAGGTGGATCACTTGAACTACTACGTGACTCTAACAACAAGATGCAACCTGAATTGTGCATACTGCTATGGAAAATCATGCGAGGACTTTGGAAGCAATTTTGGGAACCTGAAGATAGACTACTCGATTCCGACGTCGATCAGTTACGAGTTCTCCGATCTCATCAACTTTCTGGGTCAAGATCCAGATCCAACTGTGATCTTCTATGGTGGGGAACCTCTTCTTGAGCTTGAGAAGATGACAAGGATCATGGAAATTGTCAAGGCGAGGAGATTCATTATTCAGACCAATGGTCTCCTCATCGATAGATTGGGTGCTGAACATGTGAAGAAGTTGGATACGGTTCTTGTTTCAATTGATGGGGATGAAGCTCAAACGGACTTCAACAGGGGCAGAGGCGTCTACAGGAGAGTCATTGAGAATCTTAGGTTGCTCGAATCGAGGGGTTTCTCAGGTGAAGTCATCGCTAGGATGACTGTAACTGTTGGAACTGAAATCGATCGACAGGTTTCTTGGCTAGTTTCAGATTGCGACCACCCTTTCAAGTCTGTTCATTGGCAGCTGGACGCTCTCTTCTGGCAGAATGATTTCGATCGATCTCGATTCGAAGCTTGGTCCCATGTCTACGACCAAGGGATCAAACGACTTGTAGAATTCTGGGTCGAACGAATGAGAAGCTCAGGTGAGGTTCTCAGACTCTACCCATTCATAGCTGTTATGCAATCACTTCTTCTGAGCAAGAAGAGCAAGTTGCGGTGTGGGGCAGGCTGGAACACGTTCAACATCCAGACTGATGGAACGATAACTCCTTGCCCCGTCATGGCTGGCATGAAAGACTTCTATCTTGGAAACATTCGGAACTCGACCCCTAGCGATCTGAAAGACGCCGTTCTTGTGAAAACACCCTGCACTGAATGCCAGATACTTACTCTCTGTGGAGGCAGATGTCTCTACGCCAATGTTACAAGACTCTGGGGTGAAGACGGGTTTGACCTCGTATGTGACACCGTACGTAATCTGGTTGAATGCATAAAGGATGCTGAACCTGGTGTTCGTCAGCTTATTTCTGATGGCAGAATAGGGATTGGCGATTTTGAATATGGAAGATACAATAGCTGCGAAATAATCCCTTGAGTTGCCACCCTTCTACAGAAGATTGGGTAGCTTATGTTACCGATTAGTAACAATGTTTATTAGCTACTTGTTACCATTCAGTAACAACGTGCACCTCCATGACTCTCAAACTTCAGCTAGTCAAGAACGACAAAGTGATCTGCGAGATGCCTCTAGAGGTGAGCGGCTGGTCTAGAGTACGGATAGAAGAGGAGTTGGGACTTTTAGAGCACAAGATGGAAAGAGTCCGCGCGATCCACGAAATGCTGGCGAGCGAGACTCGGATCCGAATGCTGAACAGCATAATACGGAACATGGATGTCCGATTCAGTGAACTTATGGACCAGCTTGATGCAAATCAGAAGATAGTCAATGAGAACCTAGAGCGACTACGGAACAACCGCATGGTGAATCGACATGAGAAGAATCCGCGCGATGTACACTACACCGCGTCTAGGCTTGGATTCGCAAGTTTTCTGGCCATGGCGGCGATACGCCGAGTCATGGATGAACTATCGACCGAGTAGGAGGTGAAAAATGAAATGTCTTGGTGGGATGAAGAATTCCCGTCCTGGTTTGGTCAAAGAAGACGCAAGCATCCAGGCTTCTTCTCAGGCTTCTTCGAAGATTTCGACACTATGTTCGAAAGAATGTTTCAAGAGATGACCAAGAACCTTCCAAAGGAGTTGACGACTGAAAGAAAGATGCCTGATGGAAGCACAATGCGACAATGGGGACCGTTCGTCTATGGCTACTCGATGAGCGTCGGTCCTGATGGCAAGCCTGTAATCCGCGAATTTGGAAACGTTAGACCTTCGAAGCGAACCGGAGCCTTCGGCATGCCTGTCCCGAGACTTGAACCAACCGAAGCCCGTGAACCATTGGTCGATGTTATAGATGAAAAGGACAACGTCAAGGTTGTTGCTGAATTACCAGGCGTCAACAAATCCGACATTCAAATAGACTCTACAGGAAACTCAGTCACGATCAATGTTGAGACGCCTAACCGCAAGTACCACAAAGTCATCGATCTTCCATCAGATGTTGACCCTGAAACAGCTAAGGCGTCCTACAACAACGGCGTCCTAGAAGTTACGCTGGCAAAGACCAAGCCGAAGACCAAAGGACACGCGATCAAGATCGAATAGACGCGATCGCGCGTCACCCAACTTTTTCTTTCACACGCACAATTGATACATCCATTTCATACAACCTGATCCCGGTGAGACTGGCAGGCCAAGAGAACGATATGCCTGCGATATTCGTCTAGAAAAAGACCCTTAATTTGACCGCCACGCATTAGAGATCACCAGTTTGAGATGACACGGTTAGTAGTTTCAGAAAATGGCAACGTCTCCAAAGAACAGGTCAGGTACGCACTGCAAGTCATTGAAGAGACTCTTGAGCGATTGCAGCCTCACAACGTTCAAATGATTGACGTTCTCTTGTTCGAGAACAGCTCTCTCCTACAGGATTATTTCTCAAGAGAGAAGATGCGCTACAACATCTCGAATAACTTCGACAGCGAATTCCCTGCCATGCATGATGCTTGGCGTGGCCTCCCAAGGATAAGTCTATGCATTGAAAGACTAAGCCGACTGGACGATCTTGTTGCTATAGGAACCATAAGACATGAAGTTGGTCACTCAGTTCTTCATGGATCACTTGAATACTACATCTTTCAGACAGCAACAGAACTCGTCAAAATTGAGAAGCAACATCTACTTCCACCAGAATACGCTAGAGGCATCCTGTACCTGACAGCAATTGCTGTGAAGGATTATGAGGTTACTGATCTCCTGCACAATCGTGGATACGACGAGGATCTAGTAGCCCACGTCAAGACTCTTCTGAAGCCTTCCCCAAGCGATACAATGGCTTGGCAGTTAGCCGCCGGACACGTGATGGCTGAGGCCCTCTGTGTTTGTGGGCGGATGAAGGATCTCATGTGCGCGGCTCCTTTGATACGCATCAAACCCGGACTTCGACTCGAGGCTGAGGTGGGGCTTTCTTATTTGGGTCCAGAACTCTCTATGAAGGTAATGAATGTTGTAGGGGAACTTACTGGACTCCTGAAAGGTTCAACACATGAAAATGTCGAAATTGCCCTAGACATCATTTGCAGAGAACTGGTTGAGCGGGTCCTAAACCAAACGATACATCCGAAGCATACTTAGGTTAGCGCAACATATCATACTTGGGATAATAGGACATTGTCTTCTCTTGGTTCTGAATCGAGGGTAGTTGAAACTAAGCAGACTCGATGCGCTGAGGGACATGATGCAGTGATTGTCATGTATGATGATGGCACATCCGTTGTCACATGTCCCATCCGCTTAGATTGCTTTCGACACGACTGCTGCCTTTAGACACAAATCTTTGGACTGGTTTCTATTCTGGAAGGATTTGAGTCGCAGACAATACTGTCGATGACCAAACCCTATCGCACATAATCTGCAAATGACATAGACTGATTGAGCTCTTGGACCCCAACCGGGGTAGGGGGGTGGATTTTCGTTCTTTCAATTCTATCATAGTTCGATTGAATCATTGTCGTTCTTGTTGTTTTCACAGTAGATCGTAAAGTGGACTTGAACCATGTTTTGATATTCAAGTCCTCAGTTACTTCAAATCGTTTGAATGAGTCAGAACCTCTTGAATCGGTTTGAACAGATGTAAGGCTGATACTTCCGAATTCGAACCTCCCGGGGGATATCCATGCATATGCACGAATTCATACCAAAACCCCTTTTTTCCGTACCTATGTTGAGCCAGCTTTTTGGGTCCCCAT
>CAZJUU010000004.1:0-27121 GCA_964549295.1 uncultured Candidatus Bathyarchaeia archaeon | reverse complement strand
CAAGGACCATATCTAGCCATTGTTGTCGCTGGATGGTCTTCTCCAAAAGTACGCACTGTTATTTCATAGACAAGTTGTCTCACCTGATATTCGTGGAGATATCCCAAAGTGTGCAGATACTCGTGTAGAAATATGGAGAAGATGAACGAGTTCATCTCTCTTTGAGTCTGCAGTCGATTCCAAGCTGTATTGAGCAATCGTTGGTTCAATATGATCTGGTTTGAACCTACAGGATGGTAAGCACCAACCCGCAGTGGAAGATCTTGAAAACTCAGTACTATGCCCGATCCGCTTTCGCCCAGCGTTCTCTGAACGGTTGCCCTGACTAGTCGAAGGATTTCGGACATGTCTTCGCATCGTTCTAGTGTTTCAGCGCTTCTGACCGGAGTCTCTTGACTAGGATCTCTTGAGTATTGATAGATGTTTTCAACAAAAGTTTGAATCTCTTCAAGTATATCTTTGGACAGAATATATTCCAAATCGCTACTTATCGAAATCTGCAGTTTTCATTCCACACTATAGTCCGAATCCATTGCATCGTTGGACTGGTCAACCAGTTCTCTAAGGATCCTTCGCATGGCAGGTCCAGCCGCAAGGAATCTGACGCGTCCAAGTGGAGATAGTCTGTATTTTCCCCTTTCAGGCGTATCCAAGAATCCTGCATCGCACAGCCTCTTGGCATGTTCCCTGACGAGTTTTGGATTCAGCCCCAGATCATCAATGAAGTCCTTGAAGTTGAGAGTGTAGTCGTCGTCTGCAAGAAGTTGAGCCACCATTCTAACTCGATTTACATTTGCAAGAGCGTCCATTACCTTGGAGAAGTTCTCGAGTTCTCTTTGCATGCTATCGATTTCGTTCTCAAGGTCACCTCTACGCCAGTCGTCTGTTGATAAGGGGAACTCACAGATCACGTGATTGTCGCGAACAAGCTGTAGTTTGATTGCCACAGGAAGTTACCTTTAGGTAACATTACCTGCAGGTAATATTTAACCCTCGCGGAATAGAAAGCGCTGCCCTACTGCACAGAGCCAAACGCTCAAATTGGGAGCGTTCTTTCTCAGTACGTCTCTTCATAACGAACCAT
The DNA here is from genome assembly GCA_964549295.1 of uncultured Candidatus Bathyarchaeia archaeon. Taxonomy (GTDB): domain Archaea; phylum Thermoproteota; class Bathyarchaeia; order 40CM-2-53-6; family CAVXDP01; genus CAVXDP01. The sequence continues at coordinate 26,037 of CAZJUU010000004.1, read as the reverse complement.
GCAACTCCTGCCAAGATAGCGACTAAAGAGACTACCGCCAGAATCCGCCCGTTTTCTCCACTATCGGACATGGAGCGCTCTCCCGTTACAGTAGTCGTTGCCACGGACGATTCTGCATACTCTACCTCTAGATACGGATTCTCTGGATGCGATGCTTCCCTGGATAGAAAGACACTTGCATAATCGACAGTGGAATCCTCAGACTCATCTCTGAGCATCGTCCCATGATTAAGTGCAGCTCCAGCATGCCATGCGCTAACATCTACCATGAGATCCCAACCATACCACTTCATTGCGCCATCAACCCGTGTTATCGCTGTAGGTTTAGAAGAGATGCTCGGTTGATTGGTCCAGTTCAATGTATACTCATTCCACGCTCCAGTCACTCTGTACGCCTGTATGTTTCTGTTTCCTATGTTTGCTCCTTCAGGATTCTTGTATAGCCACAGGTTCGCGGATAAGATGATACCGTTCTTTGGAATGACGCTGATGTTAAACTGTATGTAGGTTCGATGGTTGTACTGTATCTTGCCCTCAAGGTAGCTTCTGACGTTTAGGACGACGTCTCGACCATAGCATGATTCAGGATTATTCGAACTCACGTAGACGTCAAATTGAGCGCTTAGTCTGATTCTGCTTGGTGACACGCCCAAAACACGAGAATGACAAAGAACTGTCGCCACGTACAGCGCCATCAATATGAGAGCGACTCTGTTTCTCCGCATGTCTGTGTCACCGCGTAGCCGAAACTATTTGAGAGACTTATTGCATTTCGGGCAGAACGATAGACCTTCTTGGATATTTGCCCCACAGAATTTGCAGGTAGCAACGGCTTCGGACTCACTTCTTGCGGGTTCGATTGCCCTCGTCACAATTTGAGTCTCGGTTGATCTTGCGACTCCGGCGAAACATATGATCAGTCCAAAAATTGCGATGAGCCCACCAGTAAACTGGAGTATGACAGCGACAATATCAAGCGACAATCCCCGAGAGGTCGCAGGCTCCACAAGCCTAGCTAACCATCTTGCGACGAAAGTCGTCTGATGAAGTTCCGATGACATCCCTAGCTGGTACAGGATGAAACCGACAAAGAGCATTATCGAACCTAGGGCGAATATTGACCGTCTCATTTGTTTGCGCCGTTCTCTAGCAAACGTGAGACCACCAATAAAAGATTTCATTGCATATGGTCATGGGTGAAAATCCTTAAAAGAAGGGACAGGAAGTCTTAGCGAGAAGATTAGGTGATGCCTGAATGCCGCTTCCAACTGGAATGGAACTGATTGTAATTGCAATAATCATTGTTGCGATTCTTTTGTGGGGACCGAAGAAACTTCCAGAATTGGCCAAATCGATAGGTTTGGCGAAGAAGGAGTTTGAGAAGGCTCAGAAAGAGGCGCAGACATTTACAGGTCAGGCTATGACGCCTCCAGAGTCTGCTGAAGATGTTCTCCTAAAGACGGCGAGAGAACTGGGCATATCCACTGAGGGCAAGACGAAGGACCAGATATCCCAAGAAATTGTTCAAAAATCCAAAGAAGCGAAGAAGTAGAATAGTATCGATCTGTAGTATTTTCTGTTTTGCAGAGCGTCGTATGGATGTCAAATGCTGAGAGGGAAAACAAAAACCCCCTGCAAATGACGTTCTGGGACCATACGGCAGAGCTTTCAAAAAGACTCAAGATTGTCTTGTATACAGTGATTCTGACAACCGCATTCATGATGGGTCTTCCTGCCAACCTGGATTTCCTGAAAAATCCTCTGGAATTCTATGAACCGTTGATTGGCGTAGTCCTAAGAACAATCAAAAATCAAATCCTGCCATCAGACATGCGCTTGATCAGTGTTGAACTGGCCGCACCCATAGAAATCTACGTGATTGCTTCAATAGTACTTGGACTTGCCTTGAGCATGCCAGTGCTGGCATACGAAGCATACAAGTTCATTGACCCAGCCCTTTACAAACATGAAAGAAAGGACCTATACCCCTTCGTGACCTCATTCTCACTGCTCTTCATCTTCGGGGCATTCTTTGGATACCGCGTAGTCACAATCCTCATCATAAGAGCACTTGTACCATTCTATTCCGTAGTAGGAGCTGAACCAATAATCTCGATAATTGACTTCTACAACATGGTATTCATGATCACACTTATCTCAGGCTTCAGCTTCACAGCCCCACTATTCTTCGTACTCCTAGTGAAATACAACATAGTGAGCACAAAACTCGTAACTCATAACAGACTATACCTTTACGGAGCGCTCTACGTAATCTGTGCCATGGTAACCCCTGACGGTGGACCTGGAAGCATAATAATGATGGCCCCCTTGGTGGTGCTCACAGAACTTGGTGTACTAATCGCCAGAAGATACGAGAGAGGTCGAACCGCTCCGCCTAGAATTCGGATCTTCGAGACCAAGACTTGCAAGTACTGCGCAGAAGATAACCCAGCTGACGTTCCCTTCTGTCAACGCTGTGGCAAATCGCAGAAGTAGATCTGTTCCTGTTTCATAATGACTCGTTGTGCATTTAGGAAGTGTCTTCAGGTTCTGCGTGAATTGTTACAGTGGCTTCTTCGAACTTTTTGCGCAGTTCTTCCTCAATTGTCGTAATGATGTCATGCAGCCTTTCGACTGATATCTCCTTCCTGAAAGAACAATTGATGTTAATGTGGAGCCTATTCTCAGCCACGTAAAGCATTACCTTGTTCAATTTTCTAATAGATTTATGCCTCTTGACAAGATTGTCAATCGCGTTAAGCATCTTCGGATCATGGACAATTCGTCCCCAACTCGTCTCAGGCTCGAATGATTCTATGTGAACGGTTGCTTCTTTGACTCCGAGTTCTCGAATCAGAGCGTCCTCAACTTGTTCTGCAACGCTATGTGCCTGAGAGAGTGAGGCTTTTGCGTCGACTTGGATATGGAGTGTGACGTAGAATCCTTGAGAAGTCTCATGAACATTGACGTTGTGAACATCCCGCACTCCTGCGATGTTCATCGAAGCTCTCTTGATCTTCACATCGAGCGGAACCTCTTTAATAACAGGCTCCACATGTATCGTAACACTTGAGTCTCCCAACACCTTGCCAATGTTAGATTCAAGTTTGGAAGCTACGGAATGTGCGTCTTCCACATTTGCATAGTCTGGCAGGCTTATTGAAACATCAACGTAGGTCTTGGATCCGACTCTACGCATCTTCAAATCGTTGAAACCAGATATGCTCTCCGATGTCTCAAGCTCCCTTCTAACACTCTCCACTAGACTTCGAGGAACGGCGTCAGTAAGATCCATCGTGGCTGTGCGGACAAGCCTTGCACTAAGATATATCAGAAGCACAGCAAGGACAAGAGAAGCTATCACGTCACCGCTGTAAAAACCAATGCTCGCCAACGAGATTCCTATCAAGGCGATAACCGTTGAAGACAAATCTGACAAAGCGTGCAGAAGATCGGCTTTCACAGTGACGCTTGAAGATGTCCTCCTGAGGATTCCTATCCTGAAGAAATCAACTAGGAGCGTGTAGAAAATGGCGCCGAATCCGATCAATCCCGGATGGATCGGAACGGGACCGATCCATAATCTAGCCCCTGCCTCCATGATAATCACGATGGAGACAACGACTAATATTATGCCACCGACCAATCCGCCGACAGATTCTATCTTTGCATGACCATACAGGTGTTCCTCATCCGGCGGCTTAAGAGACCACCTAGTAGTCAAGAGCAAGATTAGAGTGGTTATAACATCCAGAGCCGCATGGACAGCATCGCTTAGTAGTGCCAGACTGCCTACAAGAAATCCGACGCTTGTCTCAACAAACACGACACTGGTGATCGCCATCAATGACAGACTTAAGACTCTTGTCTTGCTGGGGACCTCCATCAGCGTCTTGGACTCCTTTTGCTAGAACGTTCGGTCAGAGATTTAGGAGTTTCTAGGAAATCGATAATCTACAGATTCACAAATGCCTTAGTCTTCACAAGTATGTGACAGATTTGTTTCAACTTTCATGAATTCTGCAGAGATTTCAACATCAGAAAACGTGTGTATTCAGCCTGTTGAACCTGACGGTGGCTCTGCTTCAATCTTCTTGAGTTGACTTCTGTAAATCTCCAGAATTTCATTTTGTGTAGTTGCGTCTTCTGGAGCCTTGTCCCTGCGCCAGTTTCCTGTGAATCTTGGAAAGCGCAATGCAAGCCCCACATCCTTCTTGATGACGTCTCTGGCGCATGTGTGCAGGGGAGAAAGCGTTATCTCGTCAGCGGCGACTTCGATCACCAGTCCAGGAGAGAACCAAACGTCAGGGCTCATGAGACACGTGACTCGAGCGTGACGATGTGAAATTCTGAAAGTGTTCATCATATCGGGCAGCTTTGCGAGGTCTTCATCAGTGAACCCACTTCCGAGTTTGCAAATGGTCTCAAACATATCTTGATCAGCATTGTATGTGGCTGTGAGTAGTGCTCCATATGATCCGGCTCTTTTTCCACGTCCGTAGAACGCGCCTATTGGGACAAGATCGAAAGTGTCGGCTATCTCAGCTTTGTAGGATCGTTTATACTTGATCCATGTCCAACCCCGTGCCCCAGCCTTGTACTCTGAGTTCACGGCGACTGACTTAACCATCAACCCCTCACATCCATCCGACACCGCTTGATCCATGTATGAATCAAGTCGCTCAGGATCATCTGTTACGATCTGATCCGAAACCGTAGCATGTGGATGCTTTCTAACTATCTGCTCAAGTACGCGTCGTCTTTCCGAATAAGACACGACTGTGTAGTCGCTTCCATTGAGATACAACACGTCAAACAGGAACAAGTGAACCGGGACTTCTTCCTCCATTCGTTCGATCTCATGTTTCCTTCCCCTTCTTTGCGAGATCATCTGGAAAGGTAGCATGTCACCTGTGTTCTGATCCACTGCAACACATTCTCCTTCGACCACGCATTCCTTTGCATCAACAGATTCGGCGATGTACTGCAGTGCGTCGGGAAACTGCTCTGTCACATTTTCCAATCGTCTCGAGAAGAGATATGACCTATGGGGAGAGATGTGCGCCTGAAGCCTTATCCCATCATACTTGTATTCCGCTGCTCCTCTTCCCCCGAGTTTCTCAAGAATTTCTTGAGCCGTCGAGAGTCTTTCCGCAAGCATGGGCCTGATTGGATGGCCAACTTTGACTCTAAACTTCCTGACTGCTTCCAACCCTTCGGTCGTGACTATCTTTGCCACTAGTCCAAGATCAGATGAGAGGTTATATGCCCTCTCCAGATCGTCTCGAGATTCCTTTCCTCCGCCATAGGCGATCGCTAACGCATCAAGAATCGTCATATCTGCGATTCCAAGTCTCAATTTTCCTAGAGCTGTTCGCATAATGTAGCGGGATTCCAGTGGGGAAGCATCGTGGAGCAGGCTTAAAAGAAATCTGATCTTTGTATCAACGGATCCGGATCCTGTCGCGTGAGCTATTTTCTCGAAACTTTCGTATACAATCTCAACGGATAGTTCTCTTTGAATGAGTGTTGACTGGAACTTCCTAGCAGTGAAAATCTCAGCCGTCTTCCCAAGATCGCCAGTCTCTTTTAGGCTTCGCTCAACTTTCTGCTCCGAGTTTCCCGAGACAGATGCCAGAGCCTTGATCGCCAGTTTCTCAGCTATTCCGAGTTCTATGCCTACGAAGTCCGGATACAACTTTCCCTGAGTGAGGTAGACAACTTTGTCGATGGAGCTCTTGGGTGCCTGCTTTAGAAGATCTACCAGCAGCCCCGTCATCTCCAACCTTTTTGTGGTTTCCTCTATCTTTTCGTAGGCCTCAGCAAGAATCGAGTACTTCAAGGCTGTCTTCCGCCCTTCACCCATTGTAGATAGGAATTTGCCTGTTTTCTAGAATACTTCCTCTTTGATAATGTTGTTTGGAGATCACAAGAGTAAGATGAGACCGCTCTGAATGTCTTCGAGATCTTCTCTGATCTGCCCAGACCGATACCAATGCAGATACCTCTGCCGTCATTAGTTGTGCGAACGCGCCTGTGGAGTTTTCTTTCTTGATATCTCTCATGACTATGCGCTATTCTCATAGGTTTCCGATCCGTGGAAGTTTAGGATCGGGTTTCTGGGACTCTAATGAGCCCTAGAACAAATTTCATCTCTGTATTTTCTGACGACAGACATGTTGCTAACGGCCTCGAGTATGTCCATTCCGACCCCCGGGTAGGGGTAGGGGGTCGCAAGAAGCAGGATAGATGCGCATGGTTTCTGAGAACTCAGTCATCCCGTGGTTCAGTAGTCTCTCTGAATCCTGTAACATATCTGTGCTAGGTTAGTATCCGAACTTGCTCGTTTTGCCTAAGTAGTTCATTAGTATAGGGGTGAGGTTGAATCCGCGAATTCTGCCCAAGTTTCCATGGGACACTGTCTTCTCACAGAACTTGGTGACTTCGCTGGGTATCACGTCAGGGCCAGCTATCAGGAGTGGTACAGGGTCTCCCGAATGGTCTTTCACGCTTACTGCTGTGGTATGATCCGCCGTGACAGCGATGTAGGTTCGTGACGGGTCTGCAGCATCTATGAGCTTCCCAATCATTTTGTCAATGCTCTCGATTGCATGTTGTTTGGCTTCGAAGTTTCCGTCATGTCCAGCTACGTCAGTAGCCTTCACGTGCAAGAGGACGTAATCATAGCTTTCAAGCGCACGCGTTGCCGCGTCTGCCTTGGCCATGAAGTCCGTGTCCAGCCCACCAGTTGCACCTTTCACGTCGATTACTTCCATACCCGCGATCTTGCATATGCCTCTAACCAAGGCCACGACAGCGATGCAACCCGTTCGAACTCCATACAGGGTTGAGAGAGGTGTCAGTTGGGGAAATGTTCCCGCGCCTCTTGAGAGAATTATGTTGGCCGGTTTCTCACCTTGTCTGATTCTTTCAAGGTTCACTGGATGATCCTTCAGCACCTCATTTGATCGACTTGTGAACTCGTTCACAGCATCCGCCGTTCGTCTCGCTTCCGAGGAGTTGTCCAATGGTTTGGATTGAAGCACTCTAACATTCAGTTGGTGAGGATCCACATCAGAGACATGACGAGACAGCCCTGATCCCCGTAGGACGAGGACACCTCTGTGCTCAATCGTTTGTACGAATTCGACTGTTACATCCTGAACGGTTTTGAGCTGCATGCCTGTCAACGCTTTCGCCAATTCCTGGGTTCCGTTTCTTATCCTTCCTGCTCTTCTGTCGACGACGACAAGATTGTTGTCGGTGGTTGAGAAGTTGCATCTGAAGGCAACGTCTTCCGGCGCTAGTTTGATTCCTACACCAGCTGCCTCCAATCCTCCACGTCCAGTGTAGTACTTGTACGGGTCGTATCCGAAGATTGAGAAATGTGCGACATCGCTTCCAGGAGGGATACCCGGATCGACAGGGTCCATAAGACCTGCCCACCCGCCCTTCACCAGTCGATCAAGATGAGGGGTATAAGCTGCTTCAAGCGGCGTCCTGTTTCCATAGTCTCTCTGAGGCCTGTCACCCATTCCATCACAAATTACAAGCAGAGCCTGCTTCCCTTGCAAATTGAAATCTCCTCAACGAATTTGTCAATATGAATGGGCGTAGATGTCAAGCAAGTTCCATATAAGTCGTTTAGAAGTGCAAGAATCCTGTGGCATTTCTGTTGATGATCAATATGTGATTCGCATGCGCAGCAACGCTTATTCTACTGTTGGACTGCATACGATGCTCTCGGCATGGACAACCAAGATAGTCCAACAGATTGAGATGGATATCAAGATGAATTCTTCCTAGACGATCTATCAGGAATGATGACAATTGTTTGGATGGAAACCGTCGATAAGGAGTTTTGGACCAACCTACATCCTGATACTGTCAAATTCTATCATTTACGCTGCAACGGCTGTCTTAAGCCTCAATCCGCTGGTGATCGATGATCGGATTCTGGCCTTGGTGGGTCAGCATAATGCTCGAGTTCTTCACTATGGATGGTACTGGCAACTGTTCACTTCGCTTTTCATCCACGCCAACCTTCTTCACATTCTCGGAAACATGTTCTTCCTTCTGGTATATGGAACGAGAACTGAGGATCTCTTCAGCGACAGGCAGTATCTAGCCGTCTACTTTGCCTCTGGTCTCGTGGGTAATGCGCTCAGTCTTTTGATGGGACCAGATGTTGTATCTGTTGGCGCTTCGGGTGCAATATTTGGATTGTTTGGAGCCTCAGTAATTTACATGAGACGATCAGTCGGTCAATCGATTGCAGGAGCCCTAATGTACGCATTCTACCTTTTTGTGATCAACATAGGTGCAGGGGTGAACCTACTGGCTCACTTTGGAGGCCTGGCTACTGGACTTGCGATCGGATACTGGCTGGCCCAAAGAAAAAGACCAGCATATAGCGTCAGTTATAGGATGAACTGGTAATCCTTGGAAGTAGGACGAAACGTCAGCTATTGGTCGAGGACGTGCCCTCCCTTTTGATAGCGTTTTCAATTGGCGCTGAAATATGGTCACTCTCCCAAGACCTCAACGACTACTCTTCTAGCCACCCTGGGACCATCCAACTCTAGAAAGAAGATGCTCTGCCAAGTTCCCCTTTCAAGTCGTCCGGCCTTGACCGGCAGCGTCTTTGATGAGCCAATGAAAACTGATGCGAGATGCGCGTCCGCATTGTCGTCTATTCTGTCATGACGCCAGCCTATCCCCTGTGGATAATCATCTGCAATCTTGTGCAGTATGTCATCCATCAACCCGATCTCGTGCTCATTGATGATGATGGCGGTGGTTGAATGAAGTGAATGAACCAGACATATTCCTTTCTCAACTTTGCTTTCTCTAACAATCTTCTCGATCTGCCCGGTTATGTCTATGAGTTTTCGTCTCGCATCGGTCGACAACTCTATTTCACGAAACGCTGCCTTCAACTTTGCATACTCCATTTATTTTTTTGCAGTTCCTTGGAAGATGAGACAAGCCTGTCTTGCTTTCGTTCAAAGACCCTTGATCAGAATTGAGGAGAGAGTACTTCCTTATTCCATGCTGGGACGAATCCCGCGCATGTCTCTTCTCTTTCTAACGGTTTTCTCGGTGAGAAGCCTCTTCAACCTTGACGATATTATGTCATAGATGGCTGGTAGATCCCATCCGGTCTCCGAGTAGCTGTACACTTTCTTTGCAGTCTTGATTACCACGCTCACTTCGTATCTTCGTCTCTCCTTGCCTTCTCGTCCTTCAGATTTTATCTTCGACCTTGCCTCTTCTATTGACGAAAAACTCCTGTCCAACGCATTCACTATTCGAATGAACTTTGCCTTAGCAGCTTCAGCCTCAAACGGGTCCTGAGGAAGTCCAACCATATAGACTGGAACACGACTCTCAGCTTTCTCAACGAGCAGAGTCATCATGTCCCTGTACGTGACGATTCCATGAAGCTCATCCCAAAGCTTGACGAGGCAATAGTCAGCTTTTCTTTGCGACATACGATCAAGCACCTGCCCCACCTTCTCATTTGCATTGCAGCACACGGGATCTGGATCCATCAAAGCCTTTGCAGGCATGTCAAATCTCCTTTGACTCTCAGGTATTCTAGTGTCCTTTCTCGGGCTTTCAGGTGGAACCATGTTGAAGACTATGCGACTGGAGCTCAGCATTCCTTCCAACCCATTGGATCCCATTACTGGCAGATGATCAATGTCTCTTCTAACCATGAGATTGCGAGCCTTCATTGTGGACACAGATGCGCTCACGGTTACGGGATGTGAAGTCATTACCTTGTCGGCAGAGTAGCTCTTCGCCTCAGAGTCCCTCATGGCCTCGAGAATAGATTTGGCTTGGATAACGCCTGTGAAATCGTTTTCATCTACGATAGGCAAGGCTCGGATCCGGTAGTCAGACATTATCCTAGCCGCCTCTCCTACTTTGGTATCGGACGAAAGCTTTGGCACATGCATGACCAACGTTGATGTTTTCCTTGCCGAGACGTTCCTGACTTTCAACAAATCTCTCATTGTCACCATGCCGATCTTCGATGCCTCGGTCACAAACGCTTCATACGAGTCGGTCTCTTTCAATCTACCAATAAGCTTCGATACTGGAGTTGTGGAGAGAACCGTTACTGGCACAGTCTTCAACAAGCCAACTTCCATATTTCTTAGACTTTGCATAAGAACCGCAACCCAAGTATCATGATCTACGTGCCAAAGTCTGCTAAAAGCTTTTGAAGAGTCAGCTAGCCCCACACTGGACAATGCAATCTTAATATCCAGTCAAGTCTTATCACTGTTCCTCATGTTCTGCCTAGGTGATCAGCGTTGAAGTCAAATCTGAAACTTCTCCAGTTGAAGTTTGAAAGGATGATTCCGCGAGAGAAGGAAGAACTTGTGCTCCGAAGCCCAGAAATACTGGAATTCTGGAACCTGTTTGATGCACTCGTGAAAGAGATCAAACAGGAATATGTGAAGAAGATACCAAGCGGGGGCACTCCATCAGACAACATAGTTAGAGCCATGGCCATAGGCAGGATAGCCGCGCTCGAGGAAATACTTGGAGAGAAACCTGCAGAGCAACCTGCCGTAACCAGAGACTATTAGAAATGGAATAGAATGATTTGACCGGGAAATTGCTCAAGTCTCGCAGAATATACGATGGCAAGATCCTGCATTTGAGAGTGGACGATGTTCGACTGCCTAACGGGAGACTAGCCAAACGAGAGATTATTGAACACCCGGGCGCTGTAGCCATAGTTCCCTTCGAAGATCCAGACACCATCATTATGATCAAACAGTTGAGACATACAGTCAATGGATGGCTTCTTGAGATTCCAGCTGGGACACTTGAGAGAGATGAGACACCTCATAGATGCGCTGCAAGAGAACTCCTTGAGGAAACAGGATACAAAGCAGGTAGAATGATGAGGTTGTTCAGTTGCTACGTAGCGCCGGGGTACAGTAATGAGCTAATTCACGAGTTTCTCGCCGCCGACCTCAAATATGCTGGACAACGCACAGACACTGATGAGTATGTGAAAACCGTTAGGATGAATCTGAGAGAAGTATCTCAGAAACTAGCTTCGGGCACCATAAAAGATGCGAAAACCATCTGCGGCATGCTATACGTGCTCAGAAGATATCCGGAAATATCTAGATGGTTGAGATCTAGACGATAACGCCATATTCTTACACGAACCCTGCCACTTGGATTTGATAATTGCCCTTTCGGTCCAGTTTCCACTGCAGGGTACGCAAAACATGGAAAAGCTATAATTGAACCTAGGATACAAATACTGCTGGATGAGCGCTATGGCCATCGCGTATGTTTTAATAAATGCAGATGTCGGGAAAGAGAATGATGTCTTGAGAGAGTTGAGAACTCTTCCAAGCGTGAAAGAAGCCTACTTCGTCTACGGCGTCTACGACATCGTTGCCAAGGTTGAGACAAACGAGGTTCGAGAACTCAAAGAAGTCGTTGTAACCAAGATTCGCAGACTTGAATATGTTAGAAGCACTCTTACTATGATCGTCATGGAAGGAAGATAGCAGCGAGAAACCAGAAGACGACTAATTAGATCAGCTCCCTTCGCCAGAAAACTCTTTCACGTTTCACCTGAAGCGTAGGCAATCAATATAGCACGGTGTCCTGTAGATCACCAATTTGTGCAGAGATTGACTATCGTATTCTTGACGAGCATCAGATCTTTCACGTGCACAAACTCGTCAACACCGTGGAATCTCGTGTCTGATCGTGACGGGCCGAACCCAACAACGGGAATTCCTACGGCGGCGAAGTAACGTCCGTCATTCCCCCCTAGTTCACCGGCCAACGGAGGTGATTTTCCAGATACAGCATTCACGGCATCGACAAGCCTCCTAACTAGTCGTTCGCTCGGATCTGTGAAGTAGCCTTCGTTCATTTCGATGAAGTCGAGACGAGCTTTCACTCCCTGATTGCGAACCAGTCTCTCGAAATATCTGCCGAAGCCCCGTCTCACCTTTGTCAGATCCTCGTCAGGGTTCACTCTCAGATCGAATCTCGCCTCACAAAGACCGGGAATAATATTCTCCTTTTCGCCCGACCTCAGCATCGTAAGGGAGAACCTGCCACGTATGAACTTGTACGGTGAACCAGGCGGCGCGGGAACATTCGAACGAATGTTCTCACGCAGTTTAGAATATCTTCTCAGTTGCTGGAGCAAAGGAAGACTGAGGTTGATTGCATTTACGGCCATGTGAGGGTACCCTCCGTGACCTTGTTTTCCTTTCACAGTTATGCTGCCCAGAATAACCCCACTTGCTCCTATCGAAATCATTTCAGAGCTTGTGTCAAGCACGATAGCTGCATCACCTCTCAGGCCTACTTCATTCACGAGGTAGCCGATCCCCAACCTCCCACCAACCTCTTCATCTGGCGTGGCAAGCAGTGTGAGATTGACTCGGCTGTGGTTGTGAGATAATTCCTTCATGGCAGAAAGAGCCGAGACTATTGCTCCTTTGTCATCACTTGTGCCACGGCCGAATGCGCAGTTCCCCACTACTTCCATTTTGAATGGAGCATGCTTCCAACCCGTCCCTTCAGGAACTGTGTCATAGTGTGTCGCCAACAGTATTGTCTCATCAGCTCCAACATCCAAGTCGACTACGACGTTGGGACGACGCTTCTTATCATCACAATGGTCTCCTGAATCATAGATGCGCGTTCTCATTCCAAGTTCTTGAGCTTCTTTCCGTATCAATTCAGAGCATTTCACATATCCTGTCTTCGTATTCGCATTGGTGTCTATCTGAACCAAATGAGACAGAAGATCCAATTCATATGATGTATCCATCAAGGTCAACCTTGACGATTCCTGTTGATTTCATGCTATGCCACGTTAAAGCATTTGCAGACCCCCAAAAAAAGCTGCAACATTCTTAAAATGGACTGGCAAGTCTGTTTACTGGGCATCAAGCATGAGCACCCTAAGCACTGCGATCGTCTATAGTGACAGGTACCTCCACCATGATACAGGACCTTTTCATCCAGAGTCTCCTTCAAGACTTCAAGGTATAATGGATAGACTCGAACGTAACAAGACTATAGGGCATCCGCTTGGCGCAGTTGTTAGGCCCAGACCTGCGTCAAGGATCGAGATAGAGCTAGTCCACAACCAGAAGTATGTTCAATATGTGAAAGACAGCTGCGAAAATGGCGCGACGCATCTGGATTCCGACACTCCAGTTTGTCGAGAAAGCTACGACGTGGCACTATTGGCGGCTGGAGGATTGCTACTGGCATGCGAGAAGATCTTGTCGAACGAGTTTTCGAATGCTATGGCTCTTGTGCGACCGCCTGGACACCATGCTGGAGCGAATGGCAGAGCGCTAAGCGCTTCATCTGCTGGTTTCTGCCTATTCAACAACGTCGCAATAGCCGCTGCGAAACTGAATCGGGATATGGGCTTTGACAGAATTTTGATTCTGGATTTTGACTGTCACCATGGAAACGGAACGCAAGAGATTTTCTACAAGAATTCAAATGTCATGTACATCAGCCTTCACCAAGATGGAAGAACGCTGTACCCAGGCACAGGATCTGTTCAAGAAATTGGCGATGGCAAAGGCAAGGGTTACACTGTAAATATTCCGTTTCCGCCTAGTAGCGGCGACGATGCCTTTGCAAAAGCCATGAAAATGGTGGTTGAACCAGTTGCAAAGCAGTTCAACCCAAATTGGATTCTCGTCTCTGTAGGTTTCGACGCGCTTCACGACGATCCGATTAGCAGTATGGGTCTGTCGGCGCAGGGATACAAGGAACTGTTTGAAAGAACGATGCGACTTGCTGATTCCCTCTGCGATGGAAGATGCTGTGCTACACTGGAGGGAGGTTATGGAAAAACAGTTCCCGACGCGGCGGTCGCAGCTATTTCTGGTATGGCAGGTATTTCCTACACTCCAGATGACAAACGTCGAAAAACAGAGCCAAGAACAATGGAGAAGGTTGACTCGGTATTACAGCAAGTCGTGTCGACACTGTCTCCATATTGGCAATTTGGTTGACGTGGTCCACAACGCATTACGTTGCCTGAGTCTGACCTTGTTTCTTGGTCCGAGTCTTGACGATGACGAGAGCTATCACCACTGCTAGAATTGCTATCACCAGAATGTATGTGAGGGTGTAGTCGCTCACCCACAGAGCTTCGACAGTTCGGGGTCCATCCATCTGAATATTCCCTGTTGGGTCTGTTCCTACGTAATCACCAGTCCAACCTGTGAGTGTGTGTTTCGTTGCGACATAATCATACACTGGAGAGGTGACTGAGAAATTGGCTGTCGCGCCTTGATCATACCATCCTGATCCTTGTGGATTTCCAAATGATGAGGCAACGTCAAGGTAGTACTGTGTGGAATATGCTATGCTCACTGTCTTTCGTGTGGAGATTTCTAACGGTCCCGCTGTTGAGGCGTTCACGTATCGTATTCCCTCGCCACCATCAACCAGAGGTTCGAACAGTAATGTATGAGAGGTGTCTTCATCGAATTGTAGAAGGAGATCCGTTGCTCCTTGTATCTCCTCAGTCCGGTTTCCATCAACAGTCAAAATTGTCTTCGATGCTTTTGGAAGACCTTTCACATTCACCATGACTATATACTTTCCAATAGTGAAGTTCTGCTTGAACAGAAGAGAATCATCTATGTAGACCTCGACAAGCCACAGGCCTATTCTCGTGGCGATAGGAATCTTGCTGATTTCCAATGGCTCTCCATAAATACTGCTAGGTCCATTTCCTGAGTGGTTCAGATAAGTCTCTTTGTAAAGAGATCCCGTCGGATCGTACCATTTCCAAGTGTACGTGGCGTTTGTTGGCAGCGTATAACCGATCATAAACCACGCGTATATCATCGCATCATTTCGAGAGAACTCGTCAGTAATGCCAATCGGTTCAGATGTAGCTGGATTAATGTCTCTGCATGTACTGTAACTCATCAGCATGAAAGGAGGCGTCGCCTGTACGAACTCTACCTGAAATGCTTGAACCATGATAATGACCAATAGAAATGTGAGAACTGCAATTCTCATTTTTCTCATAGCACTTCCAATCTATGTATGACTTCGGTCTTTTGCTGCTGAATTGAATTCGCAGCAATTAATCTTTCGCACAGTGCATATGTCGAGAGATTTAACCTTTCACTCCCACATGCAAGCTTCACGAACGTATCTTCAGCATATCGCTGTACACTTGGGAACAGCACATTGAAGAAAAGCATGTCTGCAATCCCAAGTTTCTCGCGGTCAATATGGCTTCATCTGTGGGAAAGGCTATTGCGTTTATTCCAGCTCGGACCGCCAATACATCTGTCTCCTTTCGGTGCTCTGAAGTGGGTCTGGCGCACCCCAATGCATGTGGTATGTTGGGCATAAGAGATCGAGCAGATATCATAACCTTGGCAACATCAAATGGATCAGGTGGAGAGAATACCTCCATAGACGTGCCTCGTATGGGAATAAAAGCAATGAAAATTAGAGCTGCAGGATCATGCTTCGAAATTGCTTGCAGAGCTTTCAGTTCTCCTTTCAGTTGGCCATAATGCAGACCCACCAGAACGTGGGGAACGAATGGAACATTAGAATCGTGAAAGGCTTGCATAGAATTCTCATAGTCTTCAACTCGGGCATCGAGTCGGTAGATCTCTCGTATTGTTTCATTTGACCCGATAATGTCAATCAGCGCTGCGTCTATGCGCGCATCCGCCAATCGTCGGGCCATTTCAATATTAAGGACTCCTGTGTGAACGACCACTGTTAGACCTGTTCTCCGTTTCACTTCGCCTATGGCATCAACGAAGGGTTCCAACGGAACCGATCCATCTGGTCGGCATCCCCCACTTACCAGACATCCAACCCCCCCATCTTTCTCAATTCTTTGACAAAGCTCGACTAAACCGCTAGGCGAATCTACCGGTATCATCGTCTCAAGCATCTTCCCATTGCAGTGAGCACATCGCAACGAGCAACTAGTGCCTGTAATCGATATAGACGGAAACAAACTTGGCGTGGAAGTGTATGCTGATTTGTATGGAAGAAATGTGGGCGCATAAAAGTGAATCTTTTTCCCGAAGTTGTTCCAAGAAACTGTTCGAACCTTACTCAGTAGATCCTCAACTTCACTCCGACTTGCACTAAGCAGATTGGATAGTTCGTGAGTCTCCAAGAGTTTTCGCGTTTCCTTTCTCAAGATTGGCGGAGGCTTCCATTTACCTTTGTGGGTTGAACTTAAGGAATTCTTACATTTTGACCCGAAACACCTAGATATGCCAACAGTTCTTAGGTGCAAGAACTGATATCTCAAATGGGATGGATGATAGGTTTACGACTTCTATGACTCCAAGACTCGTAAGAGTCTCACTTGGTTCAGCAATTGCTTTGGGGCTGATGAAGGGTTCTATAGATACTCTGCCCTCAACTATCTATCTTCTAACCTACCATCCTGGCAAATGTAGTGGGAATTGCCGGTTCTGTTCTCAGGCGAGGTCAAGTACAGGTAGGTCGGACTCTCTCTCTAGAGTTGCGTGGCCTCAGTTTCCAACAAGCGAAGTTATCTCCAGACTTGGAGTTGTTGGTAGCACCAAATCGATAAGACGTGTTTGTATCCAAGCCGTCAACTATCCAAATGCATTCATAGATGTATTGAATCTTGTGAGACTAATTCGCTCGCAGACTGATCTACCCATTTCCCTTTCATGCCAACCCTTTCGTGGAGAGCAGATTCGTAACCTTGCAGATGCCGGTCTAGATCGAATAGGAATTCCACTTGATGCAGCCACTCCCGAACTCTTTTCCAAGATGAAAGGTTCAGAAGCGAACGGACCCTATACGTGGCATGAACACCTCAAAGCACTTGAGTTCTCTGTGACTCTTTTAGGACGAGGTCGTGTGAGCACACATTTCATAGTCGGCCTCGGAGAGACAGATGCGCAACTCGTATCCATGATCCAGAAGGTGGTTGACATGGGAGCCTATCCGAGCTTATTCGTGTTTACTCCTGTCCGAGGAACCTCTCTCGAAAGGTCCTCACGACCCTCTCTTGCGCGGTACAGAAGGATACAGGTTGCGCAGTATTTGATAGCAAAAGGAATTGCAAAAGATGTCATGATGAAGTTCACTGGGAAAGGGGATCTAGTCGACTACGGCATCCCGTCAGAAAACCTCAAGGGAATTGTCACATCCAGCAAACCTTTTCTAACGTCAGGTTGCCCTGACTGCAACAGACCATTCTACAACGAAATGGCTGGAGGGCCCCTCTACAATTATCCGAGACCTCTAACATCAGAGGAGATACAGTTAGCCTGTAGCGATCTGCAGATAGAGGACTGATCTTATGGATACTTTGAGAATTCTACCGCTCAGCATGCATGACGCCTTCATGAATATGGCGATAGATGAAGCGATACTGGAGTCTCGGGTGCGAGGGAAGGTTAGAAATACAGTCAAATTCTACTGCTGGAAACCATCTGCAGTCTCCATCGGTCGTTCGACGGATGAAGTGAGCTGCCTTAGCCCAAGAGATTTACCAACATCTTAGAGTCACGGTCGCCATTGATTTTCTGAAAACAGGAGAGATATGGATAGAGCTATTTCCACATCTGATGTGACAATGACTATGATATTGGAACAGATACGCCTGGGCGCCTTAGACAACTTCAGCTACGTTCTGGCCGACGATGAGAATGGCCTAGCAGCTGTTATTGATCCGACAGGTGACGGTCGGAAGATTCTCGATTTCGTCAGAGAGAAGGGATTGAAGGTCAGATACGTTATCAATACGCACTCGCATCACGACCATCTCTCTGGAAACAGTCTAATCGTATCCGAGACAGGAGCCAAGGTTGTCATGCATGCTAGGGCAAGTCTGAGCAAAGACATCTCGGTGCAGGACAATGACGTGATTAGCCTAGGAAAACTTCGGATAAAGGTGATCTACACTCCAGGCCATACGCATGATAGTATCTGCCTTCTCGTCGATGGTACATTGTTCACAGGTGATACACTGTTTGTAGGCGAATGTGGAAGAACAGATCTTGCAGGCGGCAGCTCGACAGATATGTATGATAGCCTCTTCAACAAAATACGTCGGCTCGACAGAGATCTTGCAATATATCCGGGGCACAACTATGGCGATAAACCGCACTCCACGCTGGGTCGAGAGATAGAAACGAACTACACTTTGAAGCCAAGGTCAAGAGATGAATTCATACGGTTCATGTCCGAACCTTAACGAATTGCTACCAAGCATCTCGCCATGTCGCGCTACATTGAAGACAGCGATACACAGCGCCTGATCGCTCTTGTGCTATTCCCGCGTGGTCTCCTACAGTCTGAACATTGACTCTTGTCGCCTTGTTGTGACCACATTTTGGACATACACGATCCACAAATTCTGGAGTTCTTTCTATAACGTGCACAACCTTTTCCGAGGCCAGTTTGTGACTTGCCACAGTCTTGGATTGTGGAGTTGACGTGTATCCGCACTTGTAGCATTTTGCAACCACAGTATCGCCCTCTTTCTTGACGTAAAGTGCTAAACGACAATTTGGGCAAAATTGTACCACGAAACTTCACAACCATGTCAGAAATCGGTTAGTCGAAATCTCATGACTAGGTTAAGTCATCGTGGAAAATTCCACAAGATTTCATTCTGAGCAAATCAGCTTCCAGAGCATTGGACAGGCTTCAACCGCTCTTACTCAAATTCAAGCGATTTTGCAGCTATAAGGGTCTGAGTGCCAACTATTCCCGCAATTGGGCGAAGACCGTTGAAGATGAAGTTTTCCAAGTCGTCGGGCTTTGTCATCTGGATTTTGACAACAATGTCATAGTCACCGTAGAGAGTTGCCACTTCACGGATAGGGTAATCTTTCTGGAGAGATCGAATCTTCGTGAACACATCAATATCTTGGCCCGACTCGACCTTGATGAGAACGTATGCCTTGTACTCCTCTTCTTTGTGCACTACGCCCACCTATCTCAACCAATAGACTGATGGCGAACCGGTATAAAAAAGACATACATTTTCCCATGTCCGCATCCGAAACACGTGTTGTCGGAATCAGTAATGTGAGAAGAGTTCTTTAATAAGGAACCAGACTTGCTTTCCGAACACTCATACTTGCGGGTTCCTTGAACATGACGTCACTTGATAGATGGTTTTCTTGGGCATTGATTCTCATGGTCGTCGCCTTCGGATCAGTTCCGCACGCGTTGAGTATTGATGAAGAAGAGGTTCAAGTTACGATTCAGCCGTGTCTGTCGACCAACATCTCGATAATGAGGAACAATGACGACGCTAGCACTGAGCAGCCTACGGTGGTGACCTCTGGATATAGAACTGACCAGAGACACCCAACTGATGAACGTGGACTCTTAGAGTTTGATCTATCCAGTTTGCCTGAAGGATATCACCTAAAGGAAGCAACGCTGTCCCTCTACGTTGTAGCTGTCTATGTTTGGGATACCTCCTACTGGAAGCCTGTCAACGAACTAACTAGAACCATAGAGCTTCATGCGATTACGACAGACTGGATGGGATGGAGCTTCACATATTGGACTTACGCCACATATCCAGATGAAGAATGGAAAACGCCAGGCGGTGATTTTGCAGCGGTGACCGACTCCGTGACTGTGGAGAAGACTAGTACATGGAACAGTTGGACGGTAACTGGGGATGTCAGAGCATGGTACGAGGGTGCGAAGCCCAATTATGGTTGGCTGCTTAAGGACGCTGAGGAACAAGACAAGGTTGGCCATAGAGTCGAGTACATGAACTGGTTCTATTACGATGACGTCAGCTACTCGCCAAGACTGGAAGTTATCTTGGAAAAGGGGGCTGCTGCTTCCTTCTGGAACTTGGAATCGATTGTGGGAATAGCGGTAACAACCTGCGCTGCGATCGTTCTAGCAATTGCGGCAAGGCGGCGACTGAGACGTTAGGAATCAATTTCGGGTGCCTTCCTATTCACTGATTGGAAAGTTTTATTTCATAGACGAGGAATAACTTGGCAAGAGGCGCAGATCGATGTATTGTTACCCCTACTCGCCTTCATCTTACTATCCTGTTTACACCTATCCACAGAAATGCTATGTCTGTCCACACTGCGGAACGTTGCTCATTCTGCTTCCCGGAAGAAGATACTATTGTCCCTATCACGGGATAATTCCGAAATGGAAGTATCGTTTTCCTTAGAAACGACCTCTAGAAAAGCGCAACGTGGAAAACAAAATTGGAAGGACTAGGTCTCCTAGTCCTCAAGTGTTGAGAGGTCTCCTGTAGGAAGCCCAAGCTCCCACGCTTTCAGTACTCTACGCATGATCTTTCCACTTCTGGTTACTGGAAGCTTGTCCTTGAACTCAATTTCTCTTGGGTAGGCGTGGGCCGCGAGATGTTTCTTGACGTGTTCCATTAATTCCTTCTTGAGTTCCTCTGAAGGAGCATAGCCTTCTCGAAGCTGTACGAACGCCTTTATTATCTCGCCTCTCATCGCGTCTGGTTTTCCTATAACGCCTGCAGCTGCCACGGCAGGATGCTCGACTAGAGAGCTCTCGACCTCGAATGGTCCAACACGTTCTCCCGCCGTCTTTATGACGTCGTCTATTCTTCCTTGGAACCAGAAGTAGCCGTCCTTGTCGAAGTAGGCTGAATCTCCTGTCATGAACCAGCCGGGAATCTTGAAGTATTCCTTGTACTTGCCTTCCATGTATTCTTTCCATTGGCCTCTCCAGATGTTTCTCATCATCGAAGGCCACGGCGGCTTAATCACTAAGTTTCCAATTATCCCTGGGGCTGCTGGAGTTCCTTTTTCGTCAACTACGGATGCGGTTATGCCTGGGAAAGGCTTCCCCATTGACCCGGGTCTGATAGGCAGGCAAGGATAATTGCAGATCAGCTGTTGGCCGGTCTCGGTCATCCACCAATTGTCGTGAATCGGAAGTCCATACACTTCAGGCTTGATGCCCCATCGAATGACCTCGGGGTTGAGTGGTTCACCTACACTGCAGATATGACGCAGACAGCCAAGATCATGTTTCTTGATAACGTCCTCGCCGGCTGCCATAAGCATTCGGAGGGCGGTCGGTGCCGTATACCAAACCGTAACCTTGTACTTCTCTATCACAGAATACCATTTGTCAGCATCAAATCTTCCATCATAAACAACTTGTGATGACCCATTGAGCCAAGGCCCAAAAATTCCATATGACGTGCCTGTAACCCATCCTGGATCCGCAGTGCACCAGTAGACATCATCTTCCCTGAGATCCAGTACCCATTTGGCAGTCTGATACTGACCGATCATCGCATTGTGAACGTGGAGGATCCCTTTTGGTTTCCCTGTTGTCCCTGAAGTGTAATGAAGCAGGTGAGGAGTCTCTCTATCCACCCATTCGATTTCAAACTTTTCAGAAGCTTTCTTCATCTCAGCTTCGTAACTCACGTCGCCTTCTTTCAAAGTCTCCGGGGCTGCACCAACCACGATTACATGTTCCAGATCGGCGAGGCCTTTCCTAGCCTCGTCCACTGTGGCTTTCAGATGTGGCTGAGTTATGAGAATTTTAGCGCCGCTGTCCCAGAGCCTGTCTCTTATGGCCTCGGCGCGGAAGCCACCAAAAAGTGGACCGTATATGCAGCCTAGCTTCATGGCGCCCATGATAGATATGTACAGCGGAGGGACACGGGACATGTACTCGAATACTCTGTCGCCTTTCTTCACCCCGAGGTTCTTCAAGACGTTTGCAAACTTGTTCGTGAGAACCGCCATCTCTTGGAAAGTGTATTTCTCACTTTGACCTTCGCCCCCTTCATAGTACAAAGCTATCTTGTTCTTGCGCCATGATTTTGCATGCCTATCTATAGCCTCGTGCGCGATGTTCACTTTTCCAGTCTCATGCCACTCAAAGTCATTCTCAACTTCTTCCCACTTGAAATTTGCATAGGTTTTGTCATAGTTCTCCATGTTACCTTTGTACGACTTCACGATCTGTTCTACTGCATCTTTCGTCATGTCATCCTGACCTCAATGATGGCGCTATACCCGATTAGTTTGGGATTTAATCTTTTCGTGTTTGAGAAACATTTCTTGTCAGTTTCTGCGTTTGTCCGCTGCCTCAAGAATTCTACCTAGATACAAATATTGTCTCTAACATCGCTTCAATGTCCATAACGTATCTCCGGAACAAAGGAATCTCAGATTCCTAGCTATTGACTTCGTAGAGAACAATCTTCGATTCAATGAAACACTCTAGAGAATCGAGTCCAATTTCGTTTCAGTCCTTGTTGATATGTTGAAAAAGAAAGTGTGGCAGCTGTTCTATTGTTTGGCTACATCCTCGAAACCGTTCCTGAAGAGCGGCCGATATGACGGACCATATATGATTAGGCCGTCCTTTCCTTCGTAGTCTAATCTCCTAATGACAAGTTCGAGTTTCAGGCCCTGTCTGAGATCTCCCATGTCAGAATCAACCAGAAGGACCTTGCCCTCTTTGATTATGTCAAAGTTCGGTTTCAGTCTTTCCTTGAACGGAAGCCTATCGAACGATTTCAACCTGGCGTTTATTGGAAACTTTCTAAATGTACTTGTACCTGTGCAGTCGAGTTCGAGACAGCGTGGGCGTGTCGGATAGTAGATTCTTTTGCAACCGTCGCACATCAAAGTTTCAGCGGTTTCTTCTCCAACTGGTTCTATTTCTCCAACTATTCTGGGAAAGACTAGACGCTGCTTCATTTTTTTCAGGCGTTCTCTAACATGATCCTGATATGTTTCTAGGCGAATCTCAACTTTTCTGTCAACGTAGTCTTGAACAGATGGAACTCTAGTCATCTTCTTTTGAGGCTTCTCCTTCACGTTGACCCATGTGGCTATGGCGTACGCCCCTGATCCATATGATACCGCTAAAATATTGTCTCCAGGATTTGACTTGTCAAGTATTGACGCCAAAGAGATGGGGGTCGATGCTGCATATGTGTTGCCTGTGTCGAGAACTCTGAACCAAGGTTTGACCTTCTGGTCGATATCCTCCTGAGTGAGCTTAATCCGTTCAGAAAGATCAGCATCATCCGTCCATTCAGGACTTGGACTAAGAAGCGCTTTACATGTCTTAAGGGGCATGTAACCGGACGGCTGGTGGAAAGTGATGTCGTCGAAATCAGAGAGCTTCAGATTTCGGTGACGCTTCAGAAGTGTCTGAATTGCTCCGATGATGTGTCGCATATAGGCTTCAACAGTCGTCTTGCCTAGGTGCCTAGGAACAACCGCTTCTTCTCTCCTCCAGAAGTCCATGGTTAAAGAAGAGTATGGAGCCATATCCTCGATTGAAGCGATCAAGTCGTTCTTGCCGATGACGTAAGCTGCAGCTCCTGCTCCAGCAGCGTACTCCAGCGGATCCCCTTCAGGCGCTTGTGCAATGTCAGTGCCTATTGCGAGGCCGTACTCCACTTCGCCACTGCTAACCTGTGCTCTAACGAAATCAACGCTTTGCATTCCAGCGTTGCAGGCACCTTCTATGTCGGATACAAATGCTTCCGTTCCGACACCTATGAATGATCCTACATGTCTTGATGTCGAGCCTACTGCATACGGTTTGGACTCTGATCCAGACACGACGCTCCCTATCTTCTTGGGATCGATCCCCGCCATCTTCACCGCGTTCTCAGATGCTTCAGTAGCCATCGTTATCGTATCCTCAGAAAAGTCTGCAATGGACTTGCTTTTTAGAAGGAGACCGTTCCTGACCTTGTCAAGAAATTCATTCAGATCTTTGCGTTTGCCTTCTCGAGCCCTCACAATGTATTCTGTCTGTATCCTTTCACAGGGTATGTAGACGCCGTATCCCACAATACCTACGCTGCTATTGGACAAGATAATGCGCTTCCAAAGTTCACGGAAATAAGTCGAGCCATAGACGGTTCTTCATGATATATAAAGATGGTCTGAACAGTGAAATTAACGTTCATCAGCGTTCGTATATGAGAAGAGTTGCGAAAAGAATAGAGATTCTTAAATAGGAAAAGTATCAGTGAAGAGACGTTTCACTGCTTCTTGCCGCACTTGTCACAAAAGGTTGAACCGGCAGCAAGATCTGCTCCGCAACCGTAGCAGAACTTCACGCCGGACGATGTGGACTCAGAAGTTGTCTCTGTAGACCCCTTCCTAAGATCGTTCTTCTTGATGTAGTCATGTATTCCTTTTGTAAGTTCAGCATAGCTAACGAAGCTGCCCTGTTCTTTCCCAACAACTTTGGAAAGGTTATCATCAACTAGAATGATCTTCCTTTGCAGCGCGCTCAAAATAGTTCACGGTTGATTCTTGTCTGAGTGACCTATTTAGAATTTTGCGCCAGATTCGTGATTATTGACTCGCTCCACACTTGGGGCAGAACATGGCCTGTATTGGAATCTGTGCTCCGCAGCTCATGCAATACTTCACTGGCGACCGGATACTTGGCGGTGGCGGAGGCGGAGGATATGGAGGAGGGATTGTGGTTTGAGTTGGAGGTGGAGGAGGATAGGTAGGTGGAGGAGGTGGTGGGTAACTGTAACTGATAGGGCGCGGTTTCACAACAACGGTCTTGGCGACTCTGTCACCCAGTCTCTGCTTCTTTTCGGAACGCGTAATCAAAATGAAGCCAACTAGGTATAGGAACGGTAGAGCATCTATGAACCTTAAGAGGTTTCGAACAGCAGCCCGCCCAACACCGCAGGGATTCCCATCCTCTTGAAGCACTTTCACCTTGAAGATCATCTTTCCTGCAGTGGCTCCGAAGAAACCCTCCATCAACGTGAAGTAAGCAAAGAATACTCCAATCATGATTATTGGGACATAACCAAGGCTCAGTCCTTTTGATGTTGTTACTCCATAGCCCGCCGCTGTCACTATGAAACTGGCGATGATGGATGCGATGAAAGCGTCGATTAGCTGAGCTACGAACCTGATTCCGATACCAACGTATTCGAAAGACGCTTGCATTAGGGACTGATCATCTCGAAGCAGTCTACATGCGAATGCTAAGCCCATCGGACTTCAGGCTTTCTTATCAGTCCATAAATCATCAGAATCGCTCCTACGATTGCAATTGGATATCCATAATTGTTGAGTGTACGATCTTCCCTAGTCTCATGCTGGATGGTCGTGTATTCGAATGAGGCTGTGAACGTTACCTCCTTCTTGAATAAGGGTGAATAGGTGTTGTCGAAAACGAAATAGTATGTATCCGCATGAGCCGTGATGAATGACACGTCGATCTTGCTTATCGTCGGTTTCTGAACCATGAAATCCACGGTCCTATCACCGGCATGCCATTTCTCGAAATTACCTCTGTCCATGACGTAGAAGCTTATGTCTCCAGATTCGTTGCTTGATGGAATTTTGACGGACCCAGAGCATCTGACGGTTAGATTGGCCGCAAGTTCCGCGCTTTTTTGATATGTGTCACCCACTGTCAGTGTAGATGTGTCGAACAGCGTCTTTGTCTCGGTGTGAGGTACATCAATTGTTATGATCTGCGTTCCGAAGAGGAGTAGGAGAAGACCTAATGCTATTATCACGATTCCGCCAAAGAATGGCCCAGCGCGCATAGAACATTACTCCAGTACCAAGTTGCGCTGCATTTCCACATGCATTAGATGTATCCGCCACACTTGAAGAGGAAAAGCTTTTCGATCAAGATCCAGTGAAGAAACATTGTATTGTACGTCAATTGGTGAAGGTGGTCAGGTTGGAGTCTGCGTTTGGTTTCTTACATGAACCAAGCCGTAGCCAAACGTCGCAGGGGTTAGTGTATGATATACCGGAACCGTTCAGATGGCTATGCGATGTGACCGTGATTGAGGCGTTTGAGTCTCGTACAGTGGACAAGAAGGATTTCTATTTCATGGGTGACGAATACCGCTATCACATTGAGATCGACGCCAAGAGAAGATTCTTGCAATTTCTCATGGACCGATTCAACACTGGTGTCAAGTACAAGGGCAAGATCTGGAAGTGGGACATAGTAATCCTCAAC
>CAZJUU010000003.1:7632-28371 GCA_964549295.1 uncultured Candidatus Bathyarchaeia archaeon | reverse complement strand
AAGGTTTCGGAGCAGCACACGACAGATTCCATTTCGACTTCTTGGATGCATATCCAGATGTTGGACGCATACCGGAAGCTTGGGGTTGTAACATAACCTATGTCGATAAATCCTACGAAGTGACGCCCTACATATCTGGATGGTGTGTCCAGAAACCAGAAGACTGGGAAACGCTTGAAGGTTTCGACCCGGAAAAGAAAAAGAGCACAGCCGAACTTTACCGGAGCATGGAGATCCTTAACAAGAAATACGGAAACACAGTATTGTGGGCAATTGAATCCTCAAGTCCAATAACCACATCAACACACTTGAGAAAAATGAGCGATACACTAGTGGATCTCGCTGCTACACCAGAGCTTCTTCATAAAGGGTTGAAGACGATAACGAAGCAATGGATCGAAGTCGCAAAAGGAAGCATCCAACACGGTGCAAACGCGATCCTTCAAATATGCACTCGAGCAACAGCTGACCTGCTCATGTTCGGACAGTATCTTGAATTCGGTTGGCCATATGAGGAGGACTTTCTAAAGGAGATGAATAGACAGTTTCCTGATGCGCCTCGACTCATTCATGTGTGCGGTGACGAACCATACCTTGAGGCGATTGCTGAACACTCGATACAAGGCTTCAACTTCTATGACCGCGGACTGGCACGATCACCACTTTCAGGATTCAGATACAGTCTCGACAAGGCAAAGGAGAAGTTCGGAGAGAAACGATGCCTAATTGCCGGAATCGACCAGAACAAAACTGCCATCATTGGTGATGAAGTGGACATAATGTCTGAAGCTAGAGATGCCATACTCTGGGCCGCGAAAGGTGGCGGGTATTGGCTGGCAGGTGGATGTGATCTTCCGCCACAAATGAGCGACGAAAAAGTAATGGCTCTATACAAAGCAGCTGAGAAATGGGGAAAATACCCGATTAGATGGTCCTACCGCTGAGGCCGACCAAAACCCTCCTTTTCTTTTCAAACTAGTGTGTAGCTTTCTCGTAGCCCTTCTCTTCAGCCTCTTTCTCAGTCATTCTCGAAGCGACTATCACATCATCAACTCTCAGTATGGATATGACCGTTTCCACGGCCAGTTCGAGCATGTGAGATCTAATACGATAAGGATCCAAGATCCCTTTCTCCTTGGCGTCCACCAACGTGCCGGAGTACGAGTCAAAACCAAAGGTAGCCTCACCTTCATCATGAAGGGTTTTCATTTCTAAAAGCAAATTCTTCGACTTCAATCCCGAGTTTCTCATCAGAGAGAGCGGAATCTCTTCAAGAGCATCAGCGAAAGCTTCGATAGCCAACCTTTCTCTTGAAGCGATTCCAGATGAATATCTGCGCAACTCCCTGGAAAGTTCGACCTCTGTTGCACCTCCTCCTGGGAGAACTCTTGGATCTTCAACAACTCCGGCTACCGCTCCAATAGACCGGGCGAGATCTTTTTGCAGTCTCTCCAAAGACTGGTCATTTGGAGCTCTGACAAAAAGTGTAACTGCTTTCGGATTCTTGCATCCCTCAACAACGATAACCTTCTCGGAATTGAATTTCCTCTCCTCCACGACTCTAGCAAACCCAAGTCTATCACTGTTAAGCTCGTCTATTGTTGATGTCATAGCAGCTCCTGTTGCTTCTGAAAGCAACTCCATGTCCTTGGAAGTCACACGTTTGGAGACGAATATTCCTCTTGAAGCAAAGTACTGCCAGGCTTCCTTTTCAAACCCCTTCTGGTTGAAAACAGCTGTGGCACCTGTGGCCTTAATGGCCTCCACCAGAGACTCGACGATAGATTCCTTTTGCCTATGCAACCTTGCGTAGGACTCCGTTGAAGTGATTTCAATCCTAAGATCTGTTCGAAGAGGTTTGGAAGTAATTGGGAAGTCTAGAAGGGCTATCTTCGCGTCTAAGACTTTCTTTGGAGTGGTTCGACTGAGCCTTTCATTCTTCAGCACAACTCCCTTGATCAACTCCGTGTCGCCGATAGTTCGACCCTTTTGAGGCTGAATCTTGATCATCTCTCGATCAAGATAGGATTCGTCGCTTGGTTTTACTTGAAGAACTGCTTCTACAACGATGTCCGCGTACTTTGGCAGAGGATATCTCATTGACGACATTGCGACGTCCTTGAGTATTCTTCTGTCAGCAGGGTCTACGCTTGAAGCCAATTCCAAGAGTGTCTTTAGGACCTTAGCTTGAGCCATGGCGTATCCGGAGATAATTGTTGTTGGATGTACCCCGATATCGAGGAGCTTTTCGGCTTGTGCGAGAAGGCTTCCTGTCAGAAGTATTGTGGAAGTTGTTCCGTCGCCTAGTTGATCGTGCTGAACCTTGGCTAGGTCCACTAGCATTCGTCCGATAGGATTTGTGACCTCCACCTCAGAAAGAAAGGTGCTTGAATCCGATGAGAATGTGACAACAGACCCATGATCAACAATCTTGTCCATACCTTTAGGGCCAAGCATTGTCTTCACGATATCAGCCACTTGAACCGCAGCCAGTATGTTCATCCTCAGGGCTTCGCGACTGGGCCATCGCCTAGTTTTCTCCTTCAAGACTGTTAGAAAGCGTTCGTCTAAGCTTTGAAAACGTCTCTGTGAAGGGACGCTACTTGCCATGACCGCCACTCTTCAGGCTGAACCCTACTTAATCTCTTTTCGGTTAGTATATCTAAGGTCGAGTTACCACCAATCCGGCGTTGGCATACATAGCCGCAAAAAAGATGTCGCTAGACAAAATTGATGTTCGCAGTGGAATGTTTGAAAAATGGGAGTGATTCGGAGTTAATCGGGGTTTCATTCAATCCGGGGGTGGTTTTCCCTCAGTGCTCCAGCCACGAAGTGAGTAGTATTCGTCTAGCATTTTGTCCAATTCCTCTTTCTTGATGACGCTTCCTTGGCTTCCACCCTCTGGAAGAGGTTCTTCCATGAACCTTCGGGGGAGCATGTCATCCTTCCTGCCTATACCTTCTCTCACACCGAATCTTCGCGCCGTCATGATTATTGTATTTGCTTTCTCGTGTAGTTCGGCCTCAGTTGTTAATCTTCCTGTGACATATTCGAAGAGTTTCGGGAGGTCGTCCCATGTGAAGAATAGATCTCTTCCAAAATGGCAGCATATTGCCGAGTCTAGTATGGCCATCCTATCTTCCAGATTCTTCAGGTAGGCTGGTTTGCCTTCCGTGGCGAAACGGTCTATGACTCCGCGAGACTCAGGTCCATAGATGTTTGACCTGAGATGAGATGCGCCTGCGGGACCCACAGCATAGCCAAGGCCCATTCCCTTTAGGCCTCGAGGATCGTATCCAGCTGGAGCCTGTCCCTTGACATGTATTGCCGTGTCAGGTATTTCGAGATGGTTAGCCGCGCTCCTTACTCCTTGTGACAATAACGTTCCGACCTGTCCCTCGGATTTGCCAATCTTCTGAATCAGATCCAGAACAGCATCGGCCTCACCGAATTTGATCTTTGGATCAATTTTCGTTTTTGAAAGGTTGGAGGCTTCCATAGCGAGAGCTATCACGTTCCCTGTCTCGATCGTATCGATACCTAGTCTATCGCAGAGGTCATTCGCCTTTGCTATCGCTCTAATGTCTGCAATCTCACAGAGTCCGCCCATTGCGTAGATTGTTTCATACTCTGGCCCCTCAACCTCAGTTCCAGCGTATTTGCCGTCGGCTATCTTGACAATCTTTCCACAGGCAATTGGACAGTTGAAGCATGCATTGTTTCTGGCAACTATCTTCTTCATCGCCTCCGCGTTTATGGCGGTGTGACCTTTGAAGAAGCCTCCATGCCAATAGTGTGTTGGAAATGTACCCAGTTTGTTTTCTAAGTCGACCATAATAGGAGTGCCAACGTTGCGCAATGGAAGATCTTTCGGGAGTCTTTGCATAAGCTCTTTGACATAAGACCTCAGTTTTTCCTCGTCGTGGACTTTGATCGGTTTCGTTCCACGCACCGCTATGGCCTTGAGATTCTTCGAACCCATAACCGCCCCTGCGCCGCCTCTGCCAGCCTGCCGTCCATAATCATTGCAGACACATGCGAACCTTACGAGTTTCTCTCCACTCGGTCCAATCGCGGCGACTCTTACACCCTTCACGCCAACTTCTTTCTTTACACCATCCTCGGTTTCATGGGTGTCGAGTCCCCAGAAATGTCTGGCATCTTTCAACTCGACGGAGTCATCAATTACTGAGAGATAAGTCGGCTTGGCCGCTTTGCCCTCAACGGTTATCATATCGTATCCCGCTTTCTTCATCTCAGGTGCAAAGAATCCTCCGGAATACGATTCTCCGTAGATTCCTGTAAGCGGGGATTTGAAGAATACGCCATGCCGACTAACCGTGGGAATTATCGTTCCCGTAAAAGGTCCCACCGCCAAGATCAGCTTGTTCTTCTGTGATAATGGATCGATTCCTGATTCCAGTTCCTTGTACAGCGCTCTCGTTCCCACGCCCTTGCCCCCTACGTAGTTCACCAGAATCTCATCAGGAATGGATTCTCTCTTCACTTCACCCGAAGTCAAGTCTACTCGCAGATTTGTTCCAGAATAGCCGTCTATCAAACCCTATGCTCCTCCCGATTGGTCCGAACATAACACTTCACCACATATATATGAGTTCATCAAACTTGGCAAGTTCATTATACAAGTTCAAAAGACACAAAACGCAGATGCGACAGGATGCAGATTCTTAGACAGCTTCTGAAATTGTCCATCGGCTGATTCCAGTAGAAGTTGCTATCAACATCTCTTCGAGGAACCAATTATCTGATGTGAATCTTTCCCCAATTTCACGCGCTACTCTTAAGTAATATCGAAACATCTTTGAGAGTCATGAAGTGGACAACTTTGAAAATGCCTCATCCCGAACATGAAAAACACATTTGCAAGCTTTGGGCAGATACATACAGTGTTGATGAGATAAGAAATCTCGTCAAGAATGCAAATTTCATCTGCAAGAGCTGTGGGCGTGCCTCAGCAAGACCAGAGAACCTATGCGATCCAACAGCATTGTAAATGGGGAGGGCAATCCCCATTTCCGTTTTTTTGGCATGCTTGTTGGCTTTCTGTCACATGGATCATTTGACTATCTTGCGCAATGCTTCATACGAATTTCTACAGAAGAATCCAACGTGAGGCTTTGACTCCAGATCTCTCTTTAGGCGTAGAAGCGTCTCAAAAGTGTCTACATCATACCACTTCTCCAGTAGAGAGACAGTTCCTCCCACTGTCCGAATCCTGTTGACAGTTGACTGGACCACGTCTGGTGAGCTCCATGGGATACCCGCGAAGAGTTCTGGGATGTTTGTTCTCAAACCAATTAAGTAATATCCACCATCTTCGCATGGACCAATCACTGTATCATGACTGTTGAGTTGATGTAGTGCATTCCGAATCCTATCCGTCGGCAAATTCGGCGTATCGCTATCTGAGATTATGATCTTTCGAAAGCCCTCATGAAAAAGTGAATCAGAAACGTTGGCAAGTCTCTCTCCAAGGTCGCTGCCAACTTGGGGAATCAGAATGAATTCTCGGGGAACAAACTCTCTGAAAAGTCCTTCCGCCGTCTTTGGAGCGTAAGCCAAGAATGATTGTATTCCATCCAAGCTCCTTACTTGATCGATCTTGTCGAGAAGAAATGCCTTGTAAAGCTCCGATGCAGTCTTCGGGTTGAGTGGAGGAACGAGTCGAGTCTTTACCACATTCGAAATAGGTGCTTTAGCCATGATTACGACTGCATTCACGAATCTACCACCACTGGACCGATGTGGCTACGGCGTTCTTTTCACTTTCTTGCCGATGATTCTTCCTCTTCCAACTCTGCCATCATCGGCAGCCTCAACCCACATTCCAAGTCCGTTGTCCGCATCCTGAAACATTTTCAACCCGTATTCCGAAACGATCCCGTTCTTGAGTTTATGCCGAAGCAGATTCTGGTAATTGTGACACTGTTCAGCGAAGTCTTTGCTGAGATCCTCTTTCTCCAATATTGAGAACCCCGTCCTATTCAACAGCTGTTCGTATCCATCAAGTGTTTCCATGTAAGGGAAGACCATGAAACTGTTCAATTCCTCCCATTCTTTCTCGCTCATGTTTCCCACCTGAATCCAGTCAGTGAAAGCTATGATGCCTCCATGTTTCAAGACTCTGTATGCTTCTCGGATCAGTCGGTCCTTGTCGGTTACATAGCACCATGCGTCTTGTCCCCAGACGACGTCATATGTGCCTGATTTAAATGGAAGATCCAATGCGTTTCCCAGTCTGTAGGTCACGAGATGCGTCAAGCCTTCTCTTTCCGTTCTCTTTACGGCTTCATCCACCATCTTCTTTGTTGCGTCCAGTCCTGTGACTCTACAACCATACTTCTTTGCCAGATGTCTCGCTGGTCCGCCAAGGGCGCTGCAGATGTCTAGAATTGTTGTGTCACGTCTTATACCAGCCTTCTCTGCAAGCACATCAGTCTGTTTCTCTCCTCCAACGTGAATCTGTTCGCCCATCAGCAGCTCCCATAACACGCCAACCGGTCCTTCATAGACTGCGTTGACATCGGCTATATTGAAGTCCAGTTTCTTTCCTTTGACTATCTCCAATCATAGACTCCTCTTGTCAATCTGTTTTGTGAGGTTCCGAGGATTGATCCAGCATTTTGGATCTTCAGCTAACATGTCCCCATATTCATAGTATGCCGTGGCTCTGCATCCCCAACATACTGAGTTGTGATCACAGCCGCTACAGTATCCGGGCATGTTCTTGGGGTTCCTGATATGGGTCAAGAGCAGTTCGTCTCTGTGTGCGTCAACAACCTTTTCTAGCGAAGCCCTGTGAATATTGCCAAATCCTTTTCTAATCACAGAACAGGGGGTTACCTCGCCGTCGATTGTGACGCAGATGACACCACCACAGTAGAATTTGTTGGCGTCCATTGTGCTCATCGAGATGGTGGATTTTGAATAGTTCGAATCATCCCTTGTCTCACATGCCTCTCTTATCTCTTGGACTGTCGGTATCCACTCAGGATGATTTTCAGCCAGCCCAGCCATGCACATTTGAGTGAGACATGTTCTCATACCTTTCTGCTCGAAGAAGAACCGTATCGTCTTCTTGACATCCTCTCCAGCAACGACTTTCGTGAATGTTATACAATTGATCATGTTCTCAGGTTTCTTTCCTAGACTCTGAATGTTATCAAGACCTCTAATGATCGCCTCGATCTTCTTCCGAGCATCAGGCCTATGCAATTTGGCATAGATCTTCTCATCGAGGCTGTCCAGATGCACCGAAATGAATCCTCCCTCAGAAACCTCAACGGCCTTTCTTGCCACCTCGACATCTTCCAGAGGCATACCACTAGTCCAGATGTTGTTTCGTAGCCCTTTCCGTTCAGCATATTTCATTAGCTCGTACCAGTCGTCTCTTAGAAGCGGATCACCCCCCAACCAGTCTATGGCTCTTACATTCATCTTGGCGGCCGAGTCCAAGACCGCAACAACATCATTTCTTGGAAGCTCCTTTGTTGGAGCGTCGTCAGTTGATGCATAGCAGTACAGACAGCCTTGGGGGCACACTAGAGTTGATTCGATTTGGACACTGTAGACTTTGCACTGCTCGAAATACTCTTTCTCTTCGGCAAAGTCAGGATGAAAGCAACCATACTCCACAACAGACGAACTTTCAGTCACGGAATTCCACCTCAAATGAACATCACAAGAATCACGAACACTGTCGCAGCATTACTGTTTCCACATAGTCTAATCATGCGAATTCCCATAAAACCATATAGCCATTTCTCCTTACAGCAGATGAAATCAAGACTTGAGAGAATTTTGAAGAAATCCAACATAGCT
The DNA here is from genome assembly GCA_964549295.1 of uncultured Candidatus Bathyarchaeia archaeon. Classification (GTDB taxonomy): domain Archaea; phylum Thermoproteota; class Bathyarchaeia; order 40CM-2-53-6; family CAVXDP01; genus CAVXDP01. Next base: position 20,529 of record CAZJUU010000003.1, on the reverse strand, counting down.
GTCATAATTCCGGCACTGAATGAAGAAGAAAGCATAAAGCTGGTTGTCAAAGAGGTACCAAAGAACATAGTTTCAGAGATTGTAGTGGTCGACAATGGAAGCACCGATGATACTAGAGCCAAAGCCAAAGAGAGTGGCGCCACGGTTGTAACCGAGCCGAAACACGGTTATGGCAGAGCCTGCAAAGCTGGAGTCAGACATTTGGAGAAAACGCCTCCTGAGATAGTGGTATTCCTTGACGCCGACTACAGCGACTATCCGGCTGACATGTCAAATCTAGTTCAGCCGATAGTTGATGGCAACGCAGACTTGGTACTGGGTTCCAGGCTGAGGAATGACTTAGAAAAGGATGCAATCCTGTCGCATGCAGTCGCCGCGAACCGGTACTTTTCGAGACTGATTAATCTAATGTATGACCTCAATCTGACTGATCTTGGACCTTTCAGAGCAATAAGATGGAATGCTCTTGGCAGATTGAACATGAAGTCAGATAGTTATGGCTGGAGTTGCGAGATGATAGTGAAAACTGCCAAACTCAAATTCAAGATCATGGAAGTTCCAGTCAGATATCGCCGAAGAATAGGCAGATCGAAAATCTCTGGGAACATAGTAAGCAGCCTAAGAGCATCACTCCACATTTTATACAACATAATGAGACATCGAATCTATTGAGACAATCAGTTGATCATCCCCCTATCCCGGCACATCTTCTTGGCGAAGATTTTTACGACATATAGTCCTGCTGAACCTTCACTTCTCACTTCGCCATCTAGTGTTCTTTTTGTGAGTGACTAGCAACAGTCTTATATTCGCGCCAATGTTTAGTCGACATACCTTCTTGATCTGCAATTCTACTTCAACAAGAGGAAATCCTCATGGCGAATGACAAGCTTATCGAGATTCTGAACGATCTCGTAGCAGTCGAGATAGCGGCAGTCACGGAATATCAACAGCACGCCTATCTCGCTGAAGATTCCAAGACAGTCGACCTTATGGAAGATTTCTCTATGGATGAAATGTCACACATCGAATGGTGTTCCAGAGAAGTGGTTCGTCTAGGCGGACTTCCAACGGTTGTTCCCAAGGAGGTCAGGCATGTAAAGAGAACTTTTGAGGACCTGGTCAAACGTGACCTAGAAGTGGAAGACGAGGCCATGAAACGTCTTATCAAATACATGAAGGTGGCAGAAGAAGAGAGAGACGGCCGAGTAAAGAGACTGCTACGCGAGATATATGCTGATGAAGCAACTCACTACGATACACTGAAAAACCTATTGAATCCTCCGGAGACTGTTCTTGGAAGAATCAAGTTCAAGGCAGAAAATATTGGAACTGGTCTAATCCTGACTGGATTGTTCTGGCTGTACTTCTGGATATTTCAATGGTTCCCGTACTTCCTTGAAGACCCGAGATGGGCCCACAATTTCGCCTATCCCATTGTCCTGATCACTGTTGGATTGGCTTATCATGGAAAGAAGCTGTCGACCGATATTGTGGCAGTTATTTCATCCTTCATGATAATTCCAACCGAAACGGGTGTCATTTCAGGGTTGTCGGCGACTTACTTGGTCAGTGCGCTGCTGGTAATTCTATTGGTGCTCTTGATCGTTGAGAGAAACCGAACAGAAGAGCTGCTATTCCTCCAGCATCGTTGGAGACGATGGATCAAGCAACACATGATCATCTTTGCATTCTTGTTCCTGATGCACATGGCATTCATCTACTGGTTCTCAAGAGCCTTCTTCGGAGAACCAGCACCAATGAACCTTCCAAGTGAACCTCCCTTTGACCCCATCCACTGGAGTACAGCTTCGTTCAATATACTTGTTCTCCCTCTAGGAGTGATAGGGATGGCTGAGAGGTTCAGAGGTACACTGAGAAGAACAGTCACATCAAAAAGACTTGGATACTGGTGGACACTCATCATAATCATAATTGGAATCAGCCTGCTGGGCGTGGCTTCCGGCGCGTGGTGGATGGCGGGTCCTCCCCTAGTCGTTGCCATTGCAATCCTGATCATTTCGGCTCTGGCATACGGGTCCAAGTAGAATGCTGAATATAGAGTGAAGTTGTGATAGAAAATGCCGCAACTTTCGTAACATAGTTTAGGAAGAGGCTCAGCGCTCCTTCCAGTATTGGGAAACCAATCAGTATCCAAATCAGAAACCCTAGAAAATACACTCCTAGTGACACGTATAGAACACTGTTACGTGACCAAAAGCCAATACCGCTGATCAACATGGCAAGCCATGAAATTCCGACAATGACGTAGTAGGCGTTACCCTGCAAGATTGGATGCCCATGCTTAAGTAGAGCAATCAAACTGAAGACGAACTCAAAGAGAAAAGCTGATCCAAATTGCGAAGCCACAGCCACAGCCAACGAATTCAATATTGAAGTCCTTTGTGCAAGAAGGAAAGCGATTATCACAAACGAGGCGACAGCGCTTAACCATGTTACTGGAAATATCACATTTACATCTGTTCTTGGACCCTGCAAGAGCTGAGCCATCACTTTTGGTCCGATCCACGCACCTGGACCAGTGAAGTTGAGAGTAGCCCACTGAGCCCACAGTGGAACATAGAGTAGCCAAGGACGCCTTCTGAATAATTCTCTGGACCGCCGCACTGACAGTCACTCAACTGTATCGATATATGCGTTACCACGATCTCACGCGATATGTTCTCAAGATCCATGAACGTGGCAAATAAGATAGAATAATAGCGAAAACTGGGACGTACCACAGTGCATACAATCCCCAGAACAGAACATTCGAAAGCTGACAGAACTGCTGAGCATAGTTCACGACCGCAATTCCAGTTGAAGAGATTGATGTCCAGTGTCTAAATCCGTTTCTTAGAGAAGTCAGAGCCAACAACCATATCGAATACCAAGGGTATACCGCAGGCACAATGAGGTAAAGCAAACATACCGTAAGAATCGAGTAATCAATCAACCATGCCGTTCCAGAGATACGCGCCTTAAAGAATATCGTCACGTAGAGGACGGCAAACATTATGTATGATAGAACCTTCAGAACTAGAAATTCTTCCAAGCTGTTTGCATTGAGAATGAATACAAACAGTCTAGAGAGAGCTGACTCGAAACGCCAGTTGCTCGCAAATTTTGCGACCGATGTAACGAAGTTGAAACCAGAGTTCAGAATGAACGGCAAGACAATGACAAGGGAACATATGACAAGTGATGAAATTGCTCTGAGAAGAAATCTGGGTTTCTGTTTGAAGACCGCCTTCAAATAGAAGGGAATTATCGGCAGAGTGATCCATTTTGTCATGGAACTCGCGGCCAAGGATGCAGCTGAATTGAAGGTTGACAGATTGAGAAGCATGTATATGCTCAGTAGCAGGAAGAATATGGCAAAAGCATCTACATGTCCGCTGCCGGAAAACTCCACAATAACTAGTGGATTCCACAGATACAGCATTGCGCCCAAGTATGCGGTTCGCTTCGCTCCCAGCTTCATTATTACCAGTGCGATCAACAGTCCGTTCAAAATGTCGAAAATTGTGATCACCGACTTGAAACCCTGTTGACTTGCGCCAAACAAAGCATAACTTACGGAAAAAAGATACTGAGCTACGGGCGGGTAGACAGTGAGTTCGTCTTTGTGATCGTAGATCTCGTAGTAATAGATGTTTTGAAAGCTCTGAAGCTGCCTTGACGACGGAACATATTTGTAGGGGTCAATCCCGTTGGCAAGTAGCATTCCGTCCCACATATATCTGAATATGTCTGTGCTAAGAGAAGTTTCAGCCATTATCATTATCATTCTAAACATGAGTGGAAAAACGACCAGTACAGCTTGAAGGAATCGATTACCACTTTCTAGATCAGAGCTTCGACAGAATACGAATGTCACAACATATGACCCGAAGAGAAGAACGTAGTCTACAAGAAACACAAATATCGTTTGGGACAAATTACCAAGACGATATATCTCAATATAAAGAAAGAGTTGAAGGACCGCCAGTGCTGACACAGCGAAGGTACTTCTGATCCCAAATGAGACAAAGCAACGCCTTTGAATCATTAACTTCACTATTTCTCTAGTAGCTGCCCGAATCATCTGCATTAGAACCTTTTCAAATTGGAAGCCACATGACTGAAGCCTTTCTCTTGGCCGAATCCGAGGAATCTTATATCATTGAAAGGTCGAGTTATATTGATAGATGTTATTGGGAGCGTAGTATCAAGAATGTCTGTGGAAGATAACAATACTAATGAGGGCTTTTGCAGGAAGTTCTGTGGTAACTGTCCCAGTTACCCGACGTCTGGAGAGTGGCTCTTTTGTGCCAGAAGAAAGAGTGCGCAGAACATACGGAGAGAAGGGTGCCTGTGCCCGGGATGCGATGTATTTGAAAAATATGCACTCGCCTCTATGTACTACTGTGACAGTGGACCTGCAGAATAGATATGAGGTACGGCTTCCACGCACATAGAGCGATGACCTTCATCACCACTCGAGAGCGATCAAGAGCAGAGGCACAACTATCATTAACATTGCCCAAAGAAAACCAAGTTTTGTGACTTCTACATTTCCAATTTTCTTAACGTATCTTTCCATAGCGGCAAGAGGCGTCAACACCAGAAGCATGAGATTAAATGCACTAGTAGGAACGTCGTGTTCCACGGGCAGGTAGTCCAAAAAGACCTGCGAGTTGTACCACCTGACCAAGAAGAAGATTAGAGGCATATGCACAAGTCCGATATAGGCAAAGGTGAGTGAGTGTATCTTCATCCACGCTTTCAACCGGGGCTTCGGGTTTATCAGCTCAACGTTGCGATGCCTTTCTATCAAGTATAATATGACAGTTATCAGTAGGATAATGATTGCCGAGGATGTTGCCTGAAACCATGACCAGAACCCTAGTAGCGTTGGTATTGTTAGGAAAGAAGCGAAAACAGCTACGAGTTGACATGAAAGCTTTTGAGAATGATATGCAAGTCCAACGGTTATGAATATCAAAGGAATCGCGAAGTTGTGTCCCCAACGAGCATCCATCTCATATAGCGGAAACGCGGGACCGATCCAGAAGACTAGCCAGAGTATACCCTGTATAAGAACTCCGGAACCTGCATTCGCAATCCTATTCTTTGTGGAACCCAAGGGTCGCATCGAAACAATCTTCTGCATCAATTGGTAATAATAGAGTTTCCCCAAACATTCATGAAATCCTAGACTGAAACACACTGATCAAGATTGATTTCTATAATTACTCCACTTCTCAATGAGGAGGAATATGTTCTGCCTTTTCTGGACCATCTTGGGAAGATGGAAGATGATTTTGAACTCATACTTGTGGACGGTGGAAGCCTGGATGATACATTGCGACTCGTTCGTGAGAACATGACAGATGTTGGTCGAGCGACAATTCTCTTGGAAACAAATCAGGGAAGAGCTGTTCAAATGAATAAGGGAGCCAAGAAAGCCAAGGGTGACATTTTGCTATTTCTTCACGCTGACTGTTTCATACCGCACGATTCCATCAAAGTCATTGAAAGAGAGGTTGCAGTGAACGCGACTATTGGCGGAGCATTCAAACAGGCGTTCACAGAGTCACACTCTTTCTTGAAGATCGTGAGTCACTTTGGAAACTTGAGGTCAGGCCTCACAAGCACATTCTTCGGGGATTATGGGATTTTCCTCAAGAAGAACGTCTTCCAAGAGATTGGAGGATACGACGCTGCGCAATTACTCGAAGATGTTGATATCTGCAGAAGAGCTAAGAGTCATGGAAAACTTGTCCAAATAGATCGCTATCTTTTCACATCTCCGAGAAGATATCTAGAGAAAGGTAAGCTGAAGCTCACAATTCTCTTCATATTGGCTTGCATAATGAACTTCCTAGGAAGAAGACCTAGATTTCTTGTGAACCATATTGTCAACAGATAAATATGAGTCAGATATCCCGTCCGGAATGCAGAGGAGAACATCATGAAGGGAACACAGGACAAGAAAGAGACTCTGAAGAAGTTAATCAAGAGACTGCATGAAGGAGCAAGTGTCGATGAGGCGAGGAAGCAGTTCAAAGAGACCATGGCAGACATTACGCCAACTGAGATTGCTCAGATTGAAGAAGAACTTGTCAGAGACGGCATGCCTTTGGACGAGGTTCACAGACTATGCGATGTTCACCTAGCCCTATTTCGGGAATCGCTTGAGAAAGAGACGCCCCTAGCGCCCTCAGGACATCCAATCCACATACTCATGGAAGAACACAAGGCCATTCTGAAGTTTGCAAACGAACTCGTGGAATCCGCTAGGAATCTGGATGAATCCAGCCGCATGGTAGAACATGTTGCCAGCGCCGCAAAGCACCTCAGGGAATCAGAGAGCCACTACCTGCGAGAGGAAAACGTGCTCTTTCCGTACCTTGAGAAACACGGGATTACTCAACCTCCAGCAATTATGTGGACCGAACATGACAGGATAAGAACGATGGAGAAAGATCTCTTCGGTCTTGTTGATGTGATTAGGGATAGGATCTCGCAAGAGAGCACAACAAGAATCAGAGAGGTGGCGTCGTCACTGACCGATATGCTCTCAGGCCATTTCTACAAAGAGAACAATGTCCTCTTTCCCACATCTCTGAAGGTTATGGAAGAAAATGAGTGGCCAGACATAAGGAGACAATTCGACAAACTTGGATATTGTCCATTCACCCCAACATCAGCAACAGCAACTTTTGGGAAGATGGTGGCGGCGCCATCTGTGACCGTGAGTGAAGGAATGATTTCATTCGAAACGGGATCGTTGTCCAAAGAAGAAGTTGAGGCAATTCTTGATTCGTTACCAATCGAGGTTACTTTCGTTGACAAAGATGATAGACTCCGATACTTCAGCCAATCCAAAGAGATGATATTTGTCAGAACAAAGGCAGCCATTGGACTTCAGGTGCAGCGATGTCACCCTCAGAAAAGCATTCATGTAGTGAACAAAATTCTGGAAGATTTCAAGAGCGCCCGAAAAAATGAAGCAACATTCTGGATCAACTTCAAAGGGAAACTAGTCTATATCAGATACTATCCCGTTCGGAACAAGAAAGGAGAGTATCTGGGATGTGTAGAAGTGACCCAGGACGTTACAGACATTAAGAAACTTGAGGGCGAAAGAAGACTAATGGACACGACATAACAGATTGTGAAACTACATTCTCGGTGGCTTTTCCCCTCGAATGACAAATCCATTCTATGGGAGACCACAATAAGCAATCTGTTACAGCAGGTCAGGACCACACCGCCAGCGAAGCAGAGCTCCAAAACGCTTGGAGGCCAACAACTCTCTGATCACGATCAAAGAACAAGTCAATCAAGTTGTCGTAGTCTATTAGTTCGATTCCTGATGTCAAGCGTTCCTTCAAGCCGATCTTTGTCGAGTCGTCTATCTTCGTTTGAATAGTTGAAACTCCCTTTGAATCAGTCTAGCTTCCTTAGGATCAAGAGCATCTTTGAAGAATGGAAGAACCAGAATACTGTCTGTGCTCTCGATCTGACTTCTCTTGGTTTGCAGGAATCGATAAACAGAATCGAATCCACTTCGCGACATCAAGAACTCTATACCGTCGATCAGTATTGCAGGCTTCTGCGCTTTTGCCACATAGTTGCTTATCGCTATAGACAGATCCTGAACATTATTGATTGTAAGCTGTCCTTCAATCTTCTCATCATTGAGCCATATAATAGGGGTCTTCTCAAGACCATACTTCTCCCTTATCTTCTTAGGGAAAATCCTTGTCACCATTAGTCCTTCCATACCACTCATGACCCGATCCACGAAGATCTCATATGCGAGATCAATGTCATCCTCCACCATCAGGCTCGAACCAGATGCAATCTCGTAACTGCTTTTTCTCGTTTCCATAGTTTCCCTGATCGGCTCAATGGCAAGGTTAGCGGTCTCGAAGATTGTTGATACAAGACCCGAATAGAGCTTAAGAACTGACAGGTCGCTCTCGTCAAGACGATTCTCGTCAAAGTTTCCCGCCGCGAGAAAACCCATCATCTCATTACCAAACATTATCGGAGCGCAATGCACGGTTTTCGTTCCAAGAATGGATAACTTCTTTTCAACGAGGATCGAGACACTTGCGTTTGTATCCATGCATTCATACTCAACAAAAGGCTTGTCCAACCTGTACGTCTTAGCGATATTCATCCTTGTACTGGACTTTAGCGCTTTGACGTCAACTTCACCCTTCTCCTTGTCCACCAAGAAGACAACGGCCACATCTAGGCTAAGGTCTTTCATGGCCCCTTCAAGAATCACTTCGAGACTGTTTTCGATTCCGGTAGACTGCTTCAGTTTCTCTCTTACTTCAGATATGTGACTGATCTGACTGATCTTCTGTATCAGCCTTTCAGTTATTGTCGCGTTTAATCGTTCAATCTCTTCGGTACGCTCATGAACCTTCGATTCCAAGATTTGAGCGTGGTTTCTAATCTCGTCCTCTAATTGCTTATGCCTAAGAGCGTCCCCTATAATCTTGGAAGAGACCCTGAGTAGTGCCACATCGTCTTCGGTCCATTGACTCGTTCCGATCACGTTATCGAATCCTATGAATCCAGCGAGCTCTGTTCCCACGTACAGAGGAAGTGCAAGAAGTGATTTGATGTCCTGATCCAAGAGAAGTATTTTCTGCTCAGTCTTGGCCCCTTCAGGCATCTTCGAAGCATCATCGATTTCTATCGCCTCTCCTTTTCGAAGCTTCGCCATCCACCACGGAAAATATTCGGTGGGCAGATTTTGAAGATTTTTGATCTGCGGTGTCACACCCTCGGCGCACCATTCATGAGTGTTACTCATTCTGGTTCCGTTCTCCGAGAATAGAAAAAGGTAGGCTCGGCTTGCACCACTTAGCCTCGCAATCTCTCTCAGGGAAGCGTTGACCCCGCCGTTGATTTCAGTGGCTTCAAGAAAGTGTGATGAAATTCTCGCGGTTGTTCTTTCAAATTCAAGGCGTCGATTGAGTGCTAACTCAGCCATCTTGCGATTTGTAATGTCAGTGCAAACCCCAATCATTCTGTAGGGAATCCCATTCTTGTCGAGAAGAGCGATTCCACGGTCCGTCCAAACGAGGATGACCCCATCCTTTCGTCGTACTCGGTACTCTTCAGAAAAAGGTTCGCGTTGTTTGAGGTGTCTATCAACAGCCTGCAATACTCGCGGGCGATCCTCAGGGTGAATTATCTCTTCCCACGCTCTTATGGTCCTAGGAAATTCTTTTGTGGCGTATCCCAAGGTTTCGTCGATTTTTCCAAACCATTCGAGGCGATGAGTTTGAATGTCCCATTCATACACTAGACCACTTGCAGACTCAGAGGCGATGCGGAACCTTTCTCTATCATATCGCAGATCCTCCTCAATCTTTTTCCGCTCGGTAATGTCTATGAGAATGACCACATCCGCAGGTTTTCCACAGTAAGTAATCTTCTCGCCACGTACCAAAACTGGTATTTTCGAGCCGTCCCGTGTAAGTATGTCTACCTCATAGGCTGAAACAATCTCTCCTCGCATTCTCTTCTCCAAGTTCTCTCTTACCAAGTCTCGATGTTCCTGAGAAACTAGCTTCTCAAGGAAGTTGAATGATGGAGAGGTCATCTCTTCATATGTCCAACCCAATCTGTCACATGCAGTTTTGTTCACGTACGTCAGAAGCCCCTCTTGGATTATTCCTATTAGGTTCGGCGAATTCTCGACTATCGCCCGATACTTCTCCTCATTCGCCGCCAATTTCTCTTCAATTCGTTTCTGTTCTGTGATGTCAGCGAGAGATGCAACACTCCTTCTTGTTCCGGGAATCATGCCAACAGTTACTGAAACATTTCGAACATCACCGTATCTGTTCACGTATCGAAACTCATAGCTCATTGGGGCAGAGTTAGGATCGCTTCGTCGCAGGCGATGATACTCCTTCATCCTATCCAAATCTTCACTTGCGACGAATTCAGTCCAACTCTTCTTGCCTTCAACTTCTTCCCTAGAATATCCCGAAAGCCTCTCAAATTGGCTATTGACCAAAGAGATGGTGGCGTCTTCCTCAATGATCACAGTCGCATTTCCAGTATTCTCAAAAATAGTCCTGTACTCCTCTTGCGACATAATCAACTTCTCTTCCAAATTCCTTCTCCAGAATAGACTCTCCTTTCGGCTATACAGTCCAAGAACAGAATGTGATGTCTAAGGTCTTTCAAAATAGACTGTCCTGTCTTTTTCTATATGTCTATTTGGTGAATTTGATCTATTGCATGGAGTTTTGGACATTCTAAGCATCACTCTGTGGGAAAAGATCGAGATTGGTGAATATAGAGTTTCGCGCTTGATATAGGGGTCATGCCTTGAAATCTCTAAAGTCCTTGGGTCTCGTTGAGCAGAGAAGCAGTTTTGTTAGATCAATTTCTGCCTCTGGTGTTCTTACACTGTATTTGAGCTTGTTGCACTATGCAAATAACGAAATGAGAGCCACAACCACGCAACGTAGCATGAGCATGGAGCACGCCACCAGTTGATTAACCACGCTCAAAACAAGCATTCATACCAAATTAGATATGACATCTAGGGCCTGTCAAAATAGATAGATTTACCCTTCGCAGATATGGGTATTCCCATGACCACGCTTGACTTCTTTGTCAACCCAAGTCTCATAGCTGCTGTTCCAATTCTGAACATTATCCTGTTGTCGGCGTTGTGAATCATAGCTGTCTTGGCAGCCGATCCAAGCGCTATTCCCATATCGAGTGATTTGAAAATGCAGTTCGGACCTCTGAAATCCAATCCTTTCTGTCTTTCAGCCCTGGTGAATTCTTCGCATGTCTTGAAACCGCATCCACCGCAGTCTAGGCCGAAGCTTTTTGTTCCTTCGACCCCAATCAAGATAACAGCCACTGAATCTCTCACATTCTTGCTGTCACGTGAGAATCCCTTGGAATCTCTTTCAGCAGCGATGCTGTCCATCTCATCAGCGATCTTGTCCTTCTCATCTCCATAGACCAAAAGAGTCTCAATATCGTCTCTTCCACCGGACTTCGGAGAGGTCCTAGCAGATATCATCATGAGCTTAGCAACATCCAACAGCCCATCTGTCTCGGACTTGAAGTTGTCAATAATTGGCAGAGTTGAGTCACCTTCGAATATGGAACAAACAGTATCGAGATTACACTTATCATGCCTGCGTCTCAAATGGAGACGTGATCTGTCACAACTGTCCCAAAGCATCAGCAAATGGCAAGATTTCATTTGCAGATAGTTCATCGCCAACGCTCATCGTTTCACAGCCAATCCTCTTCGGAATCAGCTTCACGTAGGGGTCATTCAGATTCAAGCCTATCCCTCTGTATTCGCATCCTCTTACGATTGTTGCTCGTTTTGGACAATTGAAGTGGAAATACCCATTCTGCTCAAGATCAATTTGAAACAGTTTCTTCAGTTGCCCTAAGATTTCCTTTGACAATCCTCCATGTCTGTTCCAGATGGCTCCATGACCATAGTGCGTTACGCCACCCTCCAACGCAAAGGGAATCCCTTGCAGACTCAGAGTTACTGGAGGAGTGAAAGATTGGGTGGGCCCGACTGGTTCCAGTAGAGTATAGCGATCCGAGGTTTCAACGACTCTGAATGACTCTGATGTCCGGCAGTTGAGTTTGAGCTGTGATAATGTAGGCGTTGGGTCGAGATTGTATCCCCCTCTTGCCCTCAAACGATCATTGACGGGTCGAACCTCCACATGAATATGCAGATCCGTCCAAAAACTGTAGAATGGACTCCTCACGAGACTGCCAATAACATTTCTGGGATCAACGTGATCTCCAACGTTGACGTGAGGCTTTGCGTGAAGAATCTTCGCACATGTTCCACTTTCTCCTGCTTCTACCGCTATGAAGTAATCTTCCATGATTTTCAGTCTCCTTGCCTCTATCACGATGCCCTCGACTGGACTGCAGATTTCCCTAACTCCTCTTCGAGGGTATACGTCGACCGATGACAGGTGTCTGTGGGCATAGTACGGGCTGTTTGTGAATGAGAAGAAACCAGTCTCATCTGCAAACAATGTTATGTCTTTGCATCTAGCAATTGGAATCAATTGAACATTCTCTCCGTGTAGAGATCCTCTTTCTAGCCTTTGGCAGACCCCCTATTTTTTTCTCCATGTTTGTTGATCCACATACGGTCGAATTGTCATATATCGGTCGTGCGCAGCATATTCACAGTCAAGACTGATATTCCCTGTGTTAGGCGAAATTGATGCCTCATCATCCAGTAGTTGTCAGAAGGAGTCCTGAAGTCTACGATCCGTCAGAAGATACCATGCTGCTAGCCAACAATCTGATCGTGAGGGATAATGACACAATCTTGGAGATTGGCTCAGGTTGCGGATATGTTTCCATAGTCGCGGCCCAGAAGGCCAGACATGTTGTAGGCGTAGATATCAACCCCTTCGCCGTGAAACTTGCCAAACTCAATGCTAGACTGAACCAGCTTTCGAATGTAGAGTTTGTGCTCGGGGACCTCTTCTCACCAATTAGTGGAAAGTTCAGTTTGATACTCATGAACCCTCCCTACCTCCAAAGCGCCAAGACGGTCGATCACAGAAACATTGACTACTCTTGGAATGGGGGAGAAGATGGCAGAGCTTTGACTGACAGGTTTCTGAATGAAGTGAAAGAGCATCTCAAAATTCCGGGGAGCACGCTGATCGTTCAATCTTCACTATCAGGCTATCACAGGACTATTAACAGACTGTCCGAAGATGGGTTCAAAGTTAGAATAATTGCCGAAAGGAAACTGTTTTTCGAGACTCTTTATCTGGTCGAAGCGACAAACATGAACCTCAACAATAATGGCAAGAGCCTCAATCAAGAACCTGCGTCGACCTGATTAGT
>CAZJUU010000003.1:0-7622 GCA_964549295.1 uncultured Candidatus Bathyarchaeia archaeon | reverse complement strand
CTATGCGTGTGGTCAATAGCAATCCAATAGCTGATGGGGCAAGAATGTAGACGCCTACGGACAATGCCGCCGCTAGCAAGAATGCGAATAGACTGGCTAGATCAGGGTTGATTGGAGCCACAATCCCGAAAGCATAAGCTGTTGTCTGAATTATCGCCATCAATGGAGATAACGCGATTCTAATCACAGATCTTGTGAAGGTCGATTGCACAGTCAACGCGGCCACGGTTGGTGACCAAGAGTAGTAGAAGCGGTTCCAGTTCTCGATTAGGACATGCCCAGTCACGCTTGATCCGACGAGGTCGTCTCTGACATGGCGCATGTAGACAACCTCAGGAGCCATCGGTCCTCCGTATGCAGCTGTGGCGATTATGCATGGCGTCGAGATGGCGGTCACAGTGATTGAATCTGTTGCTCCCTCGCTCCATCTGGCTCTAACATAGTATACGCCCTCAGAAATGAAAGTGATTGTTCTTGTTAGCCGTCCATCCAATCCAGTGATGCCTGTCGCCTGAGCAGTCCACTGCTGGTTATCTTGTGAAACCTCTATGATGACATCTAAACCTTGAGTGGACGGATTTGTAGTAACTGTAATATTGATTTGTCCTCCTTTCTGGATGTTGACCGTGCTTGATGAGGCCTGAATAGAAACCAAAACCTGAGAGCTGTAAGGCGAATAGATCGCAACAATCTTGTTCGCCCCTTGAGACGCCACTAGGGTCAATGTGGTTCCATCGAATTGCGCATGACCATAATGATCCCACTTATTCTGAAAGATCCATCCTGACGGAACGGACACAACAGTCAAAGTGATTTGAGATCCAACGTCGGCAGCCACTTCAAAGTACGTGTTGTTAGTTCTGGTTTGAGCCTGTCCTTGATAGAAGTAGTCAACCTTTATCGAAGCTCCCAAGTCGTTTGACTTGACGGATTCTGGATCTTGACCCTGATAGGATGATGGAAGCGAATAGATTTGGAAGATTGAAGATAACTGTGATGGATTGACCGTCAGTGTTCCAGTATCTTCCGTCGACCATGCTCCAGCGTTGTCTTGAACCTTGAAGTATATTGTGTGAGTTCCAGTGGATAGGCTAGAAGTGCTGAATGAGGATGAAGTGCTCAGTTGACCGTCTATGCTTGATCGCCATTCATACGCTACTATTGAACCATCAGAATCCGTTCCATGACCAGAGAATGAGACTGGCTGGCCTTGAGTAGTAGGGTTAGGCGATATTGAGTCAATGCTCGCTGTAGGAATTTGGTTCGCTTGATTGAAGAAAGCTACAACTTTGTATGATTCTGATGAGGCTTGGAGAGTCAGTGTGGCACCATCATTTTGCATGTGACCGTACCAGTCCCACTTGTTTGCGAATGTCCACCCAAGTGGTGTCGATGCCACGGCGAATGTTATTGTTGATCCTGGGTCGGCTGTCACAGAAAAATCGGTGTCATAGGTTTCTGATCGACTCTGTCCACTGGCAACGTAGTCAACCCTTATTGATGCTTTCAAATCGTTTGACTTTGCAGATTCAGGATCTTGACCTAGGTACGAGTAGGGGAGGGAATAAACGGTGAACGCACCCGGCCCAGCTGAGTTAATCGTTAATGTGAACTGCGTAGCGCGAGTCTTTCCATCTCCGGAACCAGTGACAGTGATCACATGGGACCCCGTGGGAGAAGTGATTGATGCCGTTATGGTCAGAGTACTTGTGAAGCTTGGCGTTCCGGAGGATGGATTGAATATCGCTGAAACTCCCAACGGAAGACCTGATGCAGACAGCATGACTGTCTCAGTGGCTCCACTCAGCAGGTTGACTGTAATCGAGTTGGAGCCCGTTCCGCCTTGCACAAGAGTTATTCCGCCACTGTTGCTGAGAGCGAAGTCAAATGCTGAACCAACAGGGTTGATGGTGAGTGCCCTCACGTCATCCGTCGACCACTCATTGTTGTTGTCTTGGACTCTGAAGTATATTGTATGTGTTCCAACAGAGAGGCTTGACGTGCTGAACGATGAAGATGAACTTAGAACACTGTCTATACTGGAGCGCCATTCATACGCTACTATTGAACCATCAGAATCCGTTCCATGACCAGAGAATGTGACGGCCTCGCCTTGCACTGCTGGGCTTGGTGAAATCGAATCGATGATTGCTGTTGGACGCTGATTTGTGATTTCGGACGGGTAGAGTTGACGGAGACCAGTTTGGTCCCCGGATTCAAGAGTCCTCTGTCTGATGTCTCCCGGGGCGGTGTAACCAAACATTGTCATCTCTGAATCGCCCGAATCGTACAGATCAGCCAAACCGACCACATGACCTACTTCATGGGTTCCAACAGTCTCGAGGTCAATTTTGTCTGGAGGTGGTACTTCGGCGGCTGACCAAGAGTCTCCTGTGTCTAACTCGACATCAGCATCTGCCTGTCTCAGTGAATCATAGTTTCCTGGCGTGTAGTAGAAGTATGATCGAGCAATACCCAAGGTGCCACCGTTTCCGTCGATGCTTCGCCAACAGAAGATGTTGATTCCATCGTTAACTCCCCATTCCCTGTCCGTTCTTGTTCCCATATACGCAAATTCCATTCGAGAGCCTGAGTCGTCATGCCATGTCTGGTAGCTTCTCCGGGCAAATTCCACGTATGAGGATTCGGTCATTCCCCCTGGGATATTTCTGGGATCAATCCAATAGTTCACAGGCATCTCGGAGTAATCCCATCTCAACGGTCCGTACCAATCGCTTCCAAGTCGAGTTGGACTCTCATCAACACCCACGCCAGGCTTGTACCAGTAGAGTTTGTAACCTGTGGCTACGTCAGAAGTTATGGATTGGGCTTCGCTGTTGAGACTAGTCTTGCCTTCATGACCGTCAATTACAGTGAATACACTTCCTTGTTGTTGCAGATGCACTTCGACAATTTCTCCAACGTGGAAATACGGTTGATCCGACTGCCAAAGTATCGTATTCTGAACCTCACCGCCAATGTACTTGACAACGATGTCTTTGCCACGTGTATTCTCCGAACCATTTCGAACCTCCATCACGAAAATGGTCGCGTAAGATGTGATCAGATTGCTTTCCAACCTAGAATCTATTCGCTTGACTTCTCCAACAATGAGTACAGGCACAGTGTCCACCCCACCTACTTCGGCTTGCATTGATCCCCATGCAATCCAGGAGGAATGAACTGCCATTAGCATCAGTAGTACGGCTATGGCAATATGCCTTTTCACAGAAAGACCCCTATTCAATTTCGATTTCTGCTGTTCCGCGATAAGAGGCGTCCAGAAGGGTCACTCGTATAGTGTACGTGCCACTCGACACTTGGTGACCGTTCATGTCTCTCTGATCCCACACGTACGTGGAGACGAGAGTCTCAGACGAGGCATCAACGGAAACCGGTTCGGAGCTGGAGTGAGACTCCGTAACTATGAGAACGACTCCCTGTGGTCCAGAGATCTCCAAGCTGTATCCCAATGAAGGGATGGATATGTTGCTCGGTTTGTTGTTGACCAACGAGAAAGTGATCTTCACCTTCTCTCCTGCCGCGTACGTGCGCTTATCCGTCTCAAGTCCAACATAAACATCCTGTGACTGTACGAAAGGTTGGATGTTCCACGCTATGAATATGGTAATGATGAAAGCGATTGCAGCCAAAACTGGGATTAGCAGGCGCTTATCCAAAAGGATCAGCTATCACATGATACTAAGAGGGATATGTTAACATTGCTCGATTTTTTCCATGAAAATCATGGATTTCGTTACAACACTGTAGACGCAGATTCTTGCTTTCTTGTGAGCCAAATCCGACATCTGTCATCATTGTTCCAGCAGATTCATGGCAAATTCGGGATTTCGAAGGAACTGCACTTAGCATAAGCAGTGTCATTGATCAGTATGGAGACTTGAGAGTCGCCGTCGTAACCTCCCGTGCGTCTGGAGAAATGAAATGGCAGAATAGAAGAGATCTCCTTGTCAATGCGAAAGTGAGATTAGGCTTCTGCGGGACAGTTTGACTTGCAGTATTCCAGAGTAGTTTACAACATCACCATTCTTAACGCTGACGGAATCGCCTTTTTGAACAGGGTCGACGAGATTTCTGTTATTGTATCTGACGAAGGTTGAACCACTTCCATCGTCTAGAACGAGCATGGATTCATTCATGTTGACGATCTTTCCTTGGATGTCAATTTTTTTCATGCCGTTCTGAATCTCGGATATCTTCATGTTCTTCATGCCTTCAGATACGGTTCTTAGATGAAAATACTAAGAAGGGGAGAAAACGAGTAGGATCAATTTCCACTCTAGTATCGTCTACGTTTCTGATAGCATTCCCTACAGTAGACCGGTCGGCCTTGAGTTGGCTTGAAAGGCACTTCTGCCTCCGCGCCGCATTCTGAACATGTGATCTTGTACATGGCTCGGCTACCGTATCTTTCTTCTTCACTCATATCCCATTTACACCACTTTCTAGGCTAGTTACGCGCAAGATAGTACATAGAAGTAGAATCCGCGACGTACCGTTGCCATAACTGGGCGAGGTTGCAATTAAACTTATTCTAGGTAAGTTCTATGAAGTTGTGAAGAAGTTGAGACAATGAGAATAGTGGTTCAGGTAAAGCCTCGAAGCAGAGACACGAGACTCGTTCAGGAGTCTGATGGTACACTTATGATGAACGTTGCTGCTCCACCTGAAAAAGGAAAGGCTAATCGTCTGATTGTTAAGTGGATATCAAAGAAGCCTGGCAAATCGTCTTCTCAGGTTCAGATTGTGGCTGGACACCATTCAAACACGAAGACTATCGAGATATTGGAAACTAGTGAAGCAGAGCTTTCGCGAATTCTAGCAACCACCTAAAGGGATCACAGTTGCACTTCTGACAACATATGTTGTTCAGGTCTTACCGTCTTGTCAAATGTATTCGTGAATCTTCCTAATCTTCCTACTACCGTGTTGAGCACAGCTCACTTCTCTGGTGAACGTATCATGGTCAACATCATCTTGAACCTCTTCGTCGCTTTTATGGAGTGGGGTTGATTTGCTGGCATGATGATTGCCTCTCCCTCCCGAAGTCGATTAGTCTTGCCCGAGATTGATATGTCAGCTTCTCCATCCAGAACATGTACCATGGCGTTGTACGGGGCGGTGTGCTCGCTCAAGCCTTGACCTTCATCGAACGCAAATAGAGTCACTGTTCCTTCCCGTTGCTCCAAAATTGTTCTGCTAACTACAGATGACCTCTGATAGTCTACCAGGTCAACTAGAATTGCTTTCTTCGCTATGATATCATCTGATCGATTCCCAATTTCTCTTGTATCCATTCAAGTCACCATCATTTGGGAGACCAGATAGCAATTGATTATCTAATAGTTGTTATTGCCTTGAGACAGATTCGTCTTGTTTCTCAATGTTAAAGACGTTTTCGCCAAAAATCCACCATTGCAACCAACTTTGATCGAAGCTTCAGAGGTCACTGATAGTATTCCACATTTCAAGCGTGTCCTTCTGATTCTCTTGTTCATCACACGATGGTGACAACATCTTGATCTTGAACAATATGATCCATTCCCACACGTTGGGAATTGAATCTCACGCTGGGGCCGGTAATTAGCGCGTATCTTGCCTCGCTGGCAAGTCTTCTGTGGATTTTTGCGCAGACGTCTGATATGCTTGATCCAGCAGTCACTATGAGAGGTTCTTCAAGATCCGCTTTTCCATTACGTGGTTTCAGATAGACTCTGATGAAATCTAGGCGATTGTAGATGGTTTCTTTCAATGCGTCAAGATTGATGTATCTGTCAGCGGATATTGGTATGAAATCTCGGCCTATCTGCTTCTTCAGTTGAACCATGTACTCGGCATTGACCAGATCGATTTTGTTCAAGATTGCGATGGCAGGTATGTAACGACGGTTTCCAGTCAGTACGTCGATCAGTTGATCATCACTGATATCTTCCCTAACGACTACGTTGGCGTGATGAATTCCATACACATTCAAGATTGCTCGAATCATAGATTCGGATAGCTTGGTCAGACTACACGTGACAGTTATTCCCAGTCCACCTTGGGATGTCTTGTTGATAGTGATGTCTGGAGGATGAGCATTAAGCCGGATCCCAACTTCATAGAGTTCTTTCCTGAGGACATCAATCTGACCTGGTTGAAACACGTCAAGCACAAGCAGTATGAGATCCGCATTCCGTGCGACTGCCAGTACTCGTTTTCCCCTTCCGGTTCCTGACGCCGCGCCAGAAATTATGCCCGGAAGATCAATGATCTGTATTTTCGCACCTTTGTATTCTAATACGCCTGGAACCGCTGTTAGGGTCGTGAACGCATAGGAAGCCACTTTTGACTTTGCATTGGTTAGTCTATTCAGTATCGTCGACTTTCCAACACTTGGGAGACCAATTAGCGCGACAGTGCAGTCGCCTCCCTTCTTTATCTCAAAGCCCGCGCCGCCCCTTGCAGATCTTTGCCCTTGCTCCAGCTCTGTCCTGTACCTTGCAAGCTTTGCCTTCAGTAGTCCGACATGGTACTCAGTATGTTTGTGAATTTGAGTTCTTTTCATCTCTTCTTCTATTGCCCTAATCTTTTCAGGCAGCCCCAATGGAACCAGCTCCCGTCTCATAGATTCTCTAATCTTGAGATCTCGACATGATTCATGTCTAGAGGTCTCAGAAAACCAAAGGCATCTATAAGTCTATTTTCCACAATTCATCAATCTATGAATCACATTACAATATAGGCCCTTAGCACCAGTGATTCCTACCTAGTTGATGTGAAAAACTAATTTGACGGTTTAACCCCATATTCCAGTGAGTGTGGAATTCTACTCGGGAAATGATGAGAGTATTGAGTTTCTCAAGTTCGCTAGCTTCTAAGCTCCAGACTCCACGTGAGACATGGCGTTTCCTAGATCTGGAATTCGAGAATCCCTATGTGAACATGGCTGTTGAAGAGGCGATTGTTAGAAATGTTGGACAAGAAAAGGTTCCGAATACGGTAAGATTCTGGAGAAACCGTGAAACAGTGGCGGTGGGGTTCTATCAGGATGCAGAGGCTGAAACAAATCTTCAGCTATGCCAAGAACAGGGTGTTTCCGTGGTTAGGAGATTTACTGGAGGCGGCGCTGTCTACCATGACTTGGGAAACTTGAATTTTTCAATTGCACTTCGACAGAATCATCGTCTTGTAACAAACGATCTTCTCAAGACGTTTGAAATCCTGTCTCAAGGTGCCGTTCTAGGATTGAAAGCTCTTGGAATAGAAAACGTTCAATGGGAGCAGGGAAATTGCATAATCGTGAACGGACTCAAGCTCTCAGGAATAGCCGGGTGCGTAAGATGGGGGACGTTCTTCTGTCATGGATCAACCCTTGTCTCCACAGACCCCAACCGCCTAGACAGATTCTTGGCACCTATCATATCACGATCCGACAAATACGTCAAGAGTGCGAGAAGACCAATTACGACTGTAAGTCAACAACTGAATCGAACGGTCATGATCTCCGAAGTCAAGGCAGCTTTTCAGGAAGGCTTCGAGAAAGCTTTTGATGTGGTTCTGGTGCCGGGAGAACTATCATTGGAAGAACGCAGGCTTGAAGATGAGCTGTATAAAGAGAA
>CAZJUU010000002.1:0-35491 GCA_964549295.1 uncultured Candidatus Bathyarchaeia archaeon | reverse complement strand
TTTGAGTTCAGCGTTAGCAGCCCTCGGGGCAGCTCTGTCAGCCCCTCTTCTTTCCGTCCACTACCTAGTGGGACTTGACGTTCTTGTAATCTCGTTCATCGTGGTAATTGTCGGCGGACTTGGCAGCATCAAGGGCACAGTCCTCGCAGCCATTCTGATACCTACCATGGAGGGTGTGGCCACAGCCTTTGTTACGCCAACTGAAGCCCGCATTATCTCGCTAGTTATTCTTGTAATTGTCCTTGTCTATCGGCCTCGCGGTCTCTTCGGACGGGAGGCCTGACATGACCTTGCTGGAAAGAAACATCCCTTACAAAGCTGCGCTGTATCTTGGTCCCCCTTTCGTGTTCGCTGTTGTGGAACCTTTGCTGGGTCCATTCGAACAGGTGCTTGTGACCGAGATCATGATCTGGTGCATTTTCGCCATCGCATACAACCTACTATTTGGATATACGGGATTGACCAGTTTGGGGCATGCGCTCTTTTTTGGCGCAGGCATGTACGCCTTCGCTTACTCAATCATCTACCTGAAGACTAATGTTTTTGCCGCAATATTGCTCGCGTTCATTGGCACATGCTTATTCTCAATATTGATTGGTTTGGTCGCAGTCAGAGTAAAAGGGGTGTACTTCTTGATAATTACGCTTATACTCTCAATGACATTTTACGGTGCTGCGTTAAACTATCCTGAAATAAGCGGTGGAAGTGACGGACTAGTCCTCAGGATACCTGACTTCAACATCTTCGGCTTCACCTTAAGCATTCTTGATCCAACTGTAAACTACTATCTTGTATGGATCTTCTTGACGCTCTCACATGTTTCCTTGACTTTTCTGACCACCTCTCCATTTGGAATCGTCTTGAAGGGAATTCGCGAAAATGAGCAACGCGCCAGACTCGTTGGATATGACGTGCATAGTTACAGACTACTTGCGTTTACTATCTCTGGAACCTTCTCCGGCCTAGCAGGTTCAATGTATGCACTTTCATTCCGCTTCGCTGGACCACAGTTGATGACTATTACAGGTTCGGTCAACGTGTTGGTTTGGACATTAGTTGGTGGAGCAGCCACAATACTCGGCCCACTCATCGGAACAATCGTTACAGTCTTAGCCGTAGACTACATTAGTTCAGAGACCACAGGTTTCCTAATCTTCGTCGGCTTACTATTGGTCCTAGTCACCAAATTTGCTCCTAGAGGCATAGTAGGCACAATTAGAGACCGATTGATAGCCACCAGTGAATCAAGCCATGATAGAAACGCAGAATAGCCGACCCTTGCTCGAAACTCGTGGCTTGACGAAGGCTTTCGGAGGCGTGGTTGCAGTCAATAAAGTAGACTTCAAACTTCCCAAGGGAGAGCTGAGAGCAATCATTGGACCTAATGGCGCGGGTAAGACAACCTTTGTAAACCTAATCTGCGGCATGCTGCAACCCGACACTGGTCAAATAATCTTCAGGGGAAAGGATATCACAAAAGAACCCGCGCACATCCGTTCAAGAAGTGGCATAGCCTACACATTTCAACTAACCTCAATCTTTCCAGGACTCTCAGTGACCGACAATGTCAGGCTCGCAGTTCAGACGCGAGTTTTGAGTGGCCTAGGATATCTCGGATCACAGAAGAATACCCGAGTCCAATCCAAAGTCCAATCCATTCTTGATAAAGTTGGCCTGGAGAAATATGCTATGACTCAGGCAAGGTTCCTAGCTCACGGGGACCAGCGTAAACTCGAAATCGCAATAGCCCTTGCACTGCAACCTTCTCTGCTCATTCTTGATGAACCCACACAGGGAATGGCCGCCAAAGAAGCGGGTGAAACAGTCAATCTGATCCGCCAAATTTCGAGAGACAAAACGATCTTGATAATTGAGCATAACATTGAAGTTGTTCTCGATTTGGCTCAAAGGATTACTGTGCTTGACAAAGGAAGAGTAATCGCTGAAGGAACAGGTTCCGAGATAAGTCAAAATCAGAACGTGATCGATTCATACCTAGGAACAAGCATGGAAAAGATGTAGCAAATTGCTTGACCTGAAAAATGTCAACACATTCTACGGCATAAGCCACGTACTACGTGACATATCGTTAAGCGTAGGTCAATCTGAAATTGTCGCAGTACTTGGACGAAATGGAGCCGGAAAGACGACGCTACTCAAGTCGATAATGAATCTAGTAAGACCTCGTTCGGGAAAAATAGTGTTCGACGGAAGAGAATTGACGTCGATGGCGGCGCACGAGATTCCCAGACTCGGGATTGCATACGTGCCGCAGGGTCGGGGGCTTTTTCCAGACCTGACTGTTCGTGAAAATCTTCTTGTCGGGGTTGTCGCAACGGGCAAACCTCAAGAAGCGATAGAAGCAGCACTAGAGAATTTTCCTGTTCTTAACGAGAGGCTGGAACAGACTGCAGGAACATTGAGTGGCGGTGAACAACAGATGCTGGCCATTGGTCGAGCCTTGGTAGTTCAACCTAAGCTTCTCATTATGGATGAGCCGACGGAAGGATTGATGCCAACAATGGTTCGGTCAGTCATTGATACCGCGAGAAAAATAAATTCAACAGGAGTGGGAATATTCGTTGTTGAGCAGAGACTGGAGATAGCTTCAAAACTCGCAGGGCGAATGATCATCATGGAAAATGGAGAAATAAAACTGACGGGAACGTCAAGAGACATCATGAAGAACAAAGAACTACTCTTCAAATACTTGGGCATAAGAGTATGAATCTCACGACTCAAGCATCAACTGACACGGTAAGCATCAACAACAGGGTCACAACGGCTACTGTGAATCCATCATACACGAAGTAGCTGCTAGAGACGATTCGATCCCTGCTGCTTCAGTTTGAAAGGCCAGCATTTTCTAGAGTGGAGATAATAGATCTCCAATATGCCAACCAAGTTGATGAATATGAAAACAATGAACCAGATTTTTTCATTGTTTCTCGCTGAAAACCACAATGCTAAGACCTTCCAGAAATAGCTCCAGATAACTAGAGGAATCAAAGCACCAATCAATAAGGTCGTCCAGATAGGCATGTCCACTGTGATCGCCATCAGTTAAACGCGCATATTGATGCATGTATCTAAGCGTTCGATCCACACGGGTAATGTCACTTACTACTTACCCAATGTGATTCTCCTGTGCCTAGAGTTTCTTTCTTCCAAATAGTAGCTTCTTTCTTGACCCTTTCAACTGTCTCGGTTAGAGTGGGGAAAACATGCTTTCTATTACTTCCAGCAACCATGACGACGAATATCAGGTCACCTAAGTCCAGATGCCCTGTTACATGATGTATGAGAACCTCCACGATTCCTGGACGTTTCTTCATCTCTTGAGCTATACCGGCAAACATCTTCTCCGCCTCGTTCTTGTAGGCTTCCATATCAAGCCCCTTCACTTCCTTTCCATCTTGGCTAGTGCCACGAACTATGCCGAAAAACGATGCAATAGCACCAACTTCTCTGAACCGTTCGTTTGATCTTATCTGCTCCATCAAATCTTGGATAGAAATCTGTCCTTTCTCGTGAATTCCTACATTCTTAGCCGTCACATGAATCACCAAAGCAGATAGTGCCCAGACATTGTCAGACTGTGACAGCTCTCCTTGAACAAAAATCTACCCCTTTATTTCTTCCAACTACCTGAGGTAAGCTGCATGGAGCAGCATGAAAGGCACATACGATGAACAGTTTTGAGACATTGTCGAGATACTACAAATTCTCGATAGACTTCGTAAAACAACTGCATAATCTATACGGGAATTCTTTGGGAGCTTCACTTGAGGCTTTGAAATCACCCGGCAACAGATACTATTTCAGAGCAAATACACTGAAGATCTCTCCAGATGACCTCCTTGAAAGACTTCGAGCGAAGGGTTTCAAAGTCAACAAACATCAGGTTTTGGATGAAGCAGTCTATGCCGAAGTCGAAGGCCCTTTTTCAATAGCAGCGGAAGGGAGAAAGATTGTTGTCGAGAAGTTTACTGCAGAATCAGTTGTGCAGGGTGCTCATGTCTATGCTCCAGGGGTTGTCATGTGTCGAGGACTACGACGAGGTGAGCAAGTGACTATTGTGGATGATCATGGACAACTCGTGGCTAATGGAATTGCGAGGATGAGTGAGAATCAGATTCTTACTTTTAGAAAGGGACTAGCCATAGAGGTGACAAGTTCCATGTACAAGGTGCCGAGTCTAAGGGAAACAGAAGAGTATGCAAAAGGCCTCTTGTATTCACAGTCTCTTCCTGCTATGGTTAGTGTTCGAGTGTTAGACCCACAGCCAGGAGAAACCATACTTGACATGACATGTAGTCCTGGGGGTAAGTTGACCCACATATGTCAATTGACCCAAAACAAAGGCGTCGTGATCGGCGTAGACAGGAACAAGCGGAAAATCGCCATGGCACAGGAGACTGTGATGCGTCTAGGATGCAAGAACGTCAGCCTACTTATCTCAGACGCGCGCTACTTGGATGTTGATCATGCGCATATTATTGCTGATCGCTGTCTGGTCGATCCTCCTTGCAGCGGCCTAGGAATAGTGCCTAAACTCTACGAAAACGTTTCTCAGAAGGAAATCGATAGTCTTGCAGAATACCAGAAGCAATTCCTTAGAGTAGCTTCCAAAATGGTGAAACCAAATGGAACTGTGGTCTACAGTGTCTGCACGATTACACGAGAGGAATGTGAAAACGTTGCAAGGTTTGGGGAGGATGAATGTGGAATGGAGCTTGTGGAACAGAAGATATTTCTTGGTTCTCCAGGTTCAGCCTCTAACTTCAATCACGCAAAGTACACTCAAAGATTTCATCCTCATATTCATGGCGGAGGGTTTTTCATAGCCTGCTTTACTAAACCATAGCTGAGAAAGCGATTGGTATCGATGTAAGCGAGTTGAGTGATGTTGGAGTTCTCTGGAAGTGTTCTCACAAAAAGAAAAGGCGGTAAACTAGAGGTTAGAGCTCTGAAATCGAGAGGTTCATTTGTGGTGTGCGAATATTTGAATCCTGAGACGCTGAAACCAGCCGATAGAAAGCTCAAGCTCTCGCTCAGAAACGAGAAAGGTGAGGTTAGCGAGTACTTCATAATACCTCTCAAGGGTCCGAAGCGTTCGCTATTGATAACAGCTGAGAAGGAGGAAAAAGAACGAAAAATGTGGAACAGTGAGACTCAGCAGGAAGAAGATCTTTGGAAATAATCTGTGTGAACTAAGTAACTGGGAGCAGCTCTATCAGAGAGAGCAATGGTATTCCTTCGATCCTGTCCTTGCCTGTCTTATTTACGAGAACTGCAACGGCTGTAGATTTTGCCCCTGATTCATCGAGAGTCTTTATGGAAAATCTTATGAAAGCTCCGCCGCCCGCGATTGTGTCAACTATCAGAACCTTACGATTCTTCGGGTTACAGAATGAGGGGTGAATAACGCTTGGTTGCTTGCTCTCGCCCGCTCCACCATAAACCTTTATCGCAGCGAAATGTTTCCCCAGCTCCTCCGCAACCACGTATCCAAGAAGCATTCCGCTACCTCCAATTCCTGCGACAACCTCAGGATCGTCGCATTCTCCTTTCTCCACAGTCTCACGAACCAAATCTGCCAAAGCCCATCCAGCTAGTGAGAGACGTCTTACACTTGAACCAACACTATTCCAATCAACAAAAACGTCATGTGGAACAGGTTTCCCAGCTTTCTCTTTTCCTCGTAGAAGAAGCCAAACAACGGTATCTGGCTGAACTGCCAGCTCCTCTGCAATCTCATAGGTGGTGAGGCCTCTTGCCTTCAATTCGTGAGCTCTTCCAACAAGTTCCTCAAGTCTATCCAAAGCTGACACCACTCGCTCGAAATCAAATCCTCAATATTGCTTCCTCACTACCGTTTATAAGGTATCGTCTGAAGACAGCTCTGAAAAAGGCGTTCAACCTCTGTGGCGTTGAGTAGGTGAGATTGATTGGAGATTGATTTCTCAATAACTCCGCAAGAAGTTCGGGGCCCTTTCAACTTGAGTGACACTATGCAGAGTGGACAAACATCAGAACCATACTGGTTTCGGATAGACGACGCCTATTGGGATGCTTATCTGGACAAGGAGAGATTGGTTAAATACGAGGTTCATTCAAGCTCTCACGTTGAGAAACCCTCTCTAAGTGTTCGTCTAAGCGGTTCAGGAATCGATGAGAGTACAGTAAGATTTTTCCGGACCTACTTGATTGAACTCTTCAGACTTCAAGACGACTTGCCTTCATTCTACTTGAAGTTTCGATCAGAGAAGATTGCACAGGCTTTCAAAGAGTTCAGCGGCCTGAGATTAATGAAGGCTTCTGATCCATATGAAAGCCTCATCTGCTCCATATGCTCTCAACACTCATCCGTAGAGCAGTGGAACAAAATGGTTCGCTGTATCAAAGCATTCTTCGGAAAGAGATTCAATGTTCGCGGCGGGTTGACATTCTACTCTTTCCCATCACCTGAAACACTTGCAGAAGCATCATCTGCTAGACTTGAGAGCTGCCAAACAGGATATCGAGCTGACTACATAATCAGAGTATCCAAGAAGATAGTTGATGGAGGTCTAGATCTGGAAGATTTGAAGCACACTTCCTATGAGAAAGCGAAAAACGAACTTATGGAACTTCCTGGAATCGGACCGAAGGTGGCCGACTGTTTTCTGCTATATGGCTTGGGCCAAACCAGAGCAGCACCTGTTGACGTCTGGATTCATAGAATAGTTTCGAAAGTTTACTTTGGAGGAGCAAAGATGACCAAGGATGAAGTAGGAAAATTCCTTAGAAAGAGGTATGGAGAATGGGCCGGTCTTGCCCAGATATACCTGTATCATTATGGTCGGATGCGGTTCCGGTCTCTCTTTCCAGCCGAGAGAAGACTCTTATGACTGCACCATATAATGATGTGAACATTGTTCTTGGTTCGAAATTCTTACCAAGCTTCTTCTCCGTATTAACGACTTCTTTATGACTCTTCTTCTGAGTTCTGTGCCGCAGACTTCGCACTTCAATCTTGAGCGATCTTGAGGATACTTTCTGTAACACGCCGGACAGTATAGAATCCAGTCAAATCTACGAGAGATTCCAAAAGTTGCAAGTGATGCGTAGTCCAACTCCAAATGTTCTGCAACATTCTGAACTGCATAGTCATCGCTCACTATCGTTGGTTTATCACCTTCTGTTCTAAGATCAATGGCAAGAGCAAGCACTTGAAAATCCGTGTCGGATAGGGAGAACTTCTCGCCAAGTTCGGATGATGTCTTACGAACGGTTTCAAGTGACTTCTCTGATGGCGTTCGAACGGTGAGTTTTCCAGTCTGTATCGAAGCATCAGAACGAAGGGATGCGAGACTTCTAGATGAAAGTTCATTCATGACGGCTGGAACGGAAAATGTGGGTGCAGCAACGGAGGAAGGATTGAAACCCATTATGAAAGCCGTTGTGTCTAGGACGAGAACGTCTCTTCCCAATCTCTATTCACTACGAAACCAGTTCCTATCTTCAGAACAGGGTGTTTTGTCTCCACCGCCCTAATATAGAGTTGGGTGATTCGGTTAGTCTAGAATCTCTTGAAAGAGATCATATTGCGCGGAATTCTCTTGGCTGGAGTCGAGACAGACTTCTCGACAGAACAGAAGTCTCGAATCTTACAAAGACTGCTTTGTACTCTGATCTCCCAATCTTCAGAGGACTTCTTGGAAAGAGTTTGTGTTGATACCTGCCGTCAACCACAACCTCTCCAATAGGTCGTTCATCCAAAAGGGAGATCTCAATATTTGACCTAGATGGGATGACTATTGGTCTTATAGGTTCAAGCGAACAGACGAAGACTATTACAAACGCGTCTAGCGAGTTATCTAGAATCGGACCTCCAGCGGACATGGCATGGGCAGTTGATCCGGTTGGAGTAGCTACGATTACGCTGTCAGCTCTACACTCCACTAGTTTGCGATTGTCTAGACGCAGCTTGAAGCGAAGCATCTTCGACGGCGGAGTAGAGGTTACAAGGGCTTCATTGAGGCCGTCTGCCAACCGTCTATCATTCAAGTGAATAGATAGTTTCAGGTGATCTTCAAGTCTGTAGTCTCCAGCAACATAACTCTCCAAAGCCTTGATCGCATGCATCGGTTCCACTTCAGTAAGGTAACCTCTTCGACCCATATTCACAGACAGTATCGGAGTGTCAGGCTTGGGCATGTTTATACAAGTCTTGAGTACGGTTCCGTCGCCTCCAACCGTGACGACCAAGTCGGCATTCATTTCCGAGATTTGGCATCCACCTTCCCAATTCTGCAACCTAGCCAGTCCGGCCTCAGGCAGAACTGTAAGTTTTCTCTCAAGAATAAAGTCGTAAATCTCCTTCGACTTAGCTACGGCATCGTTGTGGTCTAGGCGTGAAACGAGTCCAATTCTCTTCGTCATGTCAACCTGTTCGGTAATGTTAGACATATGCCCATTTTAAGTTTGTAAATTTGCCTTCAGATAGACGAGCCTGAATAGAAGTCTTCTAGAGCTAGTGTTTGAAAAGCAAATCACTCTTAATAGCTCTAGAAGAACAGAGACTTGAAATAAAATGGGGGTTTCCAGTCAAGAATAGGGTCGAGTGGTTTGGACAAAACTATCATGCATGTCCAGACTGGTAGCGTTGTCCTGGACAATTTGTTGAATGGAGGTATTATGCAAAGCGAGGTCACACTTGTCTATGGAGAGGCAGCTACCGGAAAAACCAATCTTGCATTGGAAGTTTCTGCGCAGACTGCGAAAACTGGGGGTAAAGTGATCTACGTGGATGCTGATCAATCATTTGCTCATCAGAGGTTCGATCAGATCGCCCCGGATATTGCGGAGCAAAGTCACAATATAGTGATATTTATTCCTGAATTCTTTCACGATCAAACGAAGATAATTGAAAGCTTGGAGAAGTACGTGACGGGGAATACCCGTTTGGTCGTCGTCGATGCTGTGACAACGCTCTACCGTGTTGTATCTGCCACTGCGGTGGAACGGTTCGCCTTGAACAGAGAACTCAATCGGCAGCTCGCTTACCTGTCTTCCTTGGCGGGCACTCACAATCTAGCGGTTCTCGTTACCAGTCAAGTGCATGCGCGATTCGATACACCAATCGCCAGCATCGAGCCTGTGGCCAGAAGAACTCTATTTCACTGGCCTCAAACAATAATTCGTTTAGAATCAACTGCAAAGAAGAACGTGAAACGTGCAGTAGTGGAGCGCTATCACTCTAAGAATTCCTCAAGTATGATGTGCTACCTTACATTGACCGAGAGAGGCTTTGAGTAGACTAACACTTATCTCTCAAAACATGAATAGGATGCGCCCTCAAGCTGAGAATCTAACCTTGGAAATGACCTTGACGTTGAATGACGTTCTGTCGGCGTTATACTTCATGATACCAGCATACGTTGCTAACTCGACTCCAACGATCTTTGGAGGCGGAAAAGCAATCGATTTGGGAAGAAGGTTCATAGATGGAGAGCCGATTTTCGGTCCTAACAAGACAATAAGAGGGTTCATTAGTGGGCTAGCTTTGGGATTCTCAGTTGGCATTGTTGAGGCGCTGGTTTTTTCACAGGGATTACTTCCGAAATCTGTTCTGACATCGCTTGGCTCGTTGTCGGGAGATCTCGTGGGCGCATTCATAAAGAGGCGAATGAAGCTCTTCCCAGGATTTCCGCTTCCACTCATGGATCAGTTAGACTTCATTCTTGGAGCACTGCTATTCTCATATCCAATCTACGGATTGAATACGAACCTGGTTTTCATTGTTCTTCTGATAACGCCACCACTTCATCTAGCAACGAACATCATAGCCTATGCCCTCAAACTGAAGAATGCAGCTTGGTAGAACGAAGCTATCCGGCTCCAATCTTGTCCTGAAGCAGAGTGTTCGTGTAGAAGACTATGACAAGAAGCACCACCACGCCCAGAATGAGTAGCAAGTAAGCTTGGCGCGGTCTATAGGCCATTCTTGTACTCTTCAGAAGCATGTAGAAACCAGCCATACCGATAATGTACAAAAGGCCAGAGACCAGACTTTCGTTAATCGTCTGTGCATTGATGCTTCCACGATAGATGAAGGTCCATCCTCCACCTTTCGGCAGAATTGCCAGAGGCTTCTCTAGGATGTCGTATATTCCTCCTATAAGAATGAAAACCGTGAAGGCAAAAACAATTCCAACAATGACGGTTGTGGAGGGTCTCATAGTCTCAGTTGTAGGTATCCGTCTCATCTTCAGACCGTATCCAACGTCTCCTAGGCGTCTTCTCAGCTTCCAAGAAACCTTGTCCGCTGTTTTTTTCATTGTACTCACAGCCGATAGTGACCTACTAAATGCGCAAACTATGAGAATTAAGTATTTTCCTCCTCGTTCACTGAATTGCCTAGTAAGTAAGAATTAAATTGCCAAGATATGACTAGTAATGGCTCTAAGGTTGGTGAAGCATTCTTGGTTGATAAGACTCAAGTGTACGAGTATCATGAGAAGAATGGCCATGTAGTAGAATTCGCTGGATTTCTGATGCCTACGTGGTATAAAGGCATAATTTCCGAATGCAATGCCGTGAGAAACTCAGCTGGGATTTTCGACGTTTCGCATATGGGAAGAATGTGGGTCTCAGGCAAGGAAGCTGAGGCCTTTCTAAACTACCTTACACCGAACAACGTTGCAGGTCTCAAAGAGTCTCAAGGCCACTATTCGGTATTATGCAATGAAAAAGGGACCATAGTTGATGACCTCATAATAACAAGATACGAGAAAGAGCGGTTCATGGTCGTTTTCAACGCCAGCAACAGAAAGAAAGACATAGCTTGGATAACGGAGAAGGCGAAGAAGTTCAAAGTCAAACTCGATCATGTATCAGACAAGGTTGCCATGTTCGCGGTTCAAGGCCCAAAAGCTAGAACCATTATACAAAAGATTAGCAGAGAAGACGTGTCAAAGATTGAAAGGTTTGGATGTGGATGGCTGACAATCGATGGACTAAAATGCTCTGCGTCCGGCACTGGTTACACAGGGGAAGATGGCCTTGAGGTCTATGTCTACGATGCGCCGATCGAAGATCCGTGGCGGGGGATGAAAGTTTGGAATGCGATTCTGGAGGCTGGTAAGGAGTTCAACATTCAGCCTTGCGGCCTTGGCTCACGCGACGTGTTGAGACTCGAAGCAGGTATGTGCCTCTACGGTAATGACATAGACGAAACGACCACCCCCCTTGAAGCTAGGATAGCGTGGGTTGTCAAACTGGACAAAGGGGATTTCATTGGAAAAGAACCGTTGGTAAAGCAGAAGGCTGAGGGAGTCAAACGTGTGCGCGTGGGAATGAAAGTTCTCGGCAAGGGTATACCTAGGGCAGGCCACGAGATTCTGAAGAATGGGAAACTGATTGGAAAGGTAACGAGTGGAACCCTTTCGCCACTCTTGGGCTATGGCATTGCCACAGGCTATGTTCCCAAAGAACATTCGGATGAAGGAGGAAAGGTTGAGATCAAGGTCAGAGAAAAGAACCTTGAAGCCGAGATCGTTAAAGTGCCTTTCTACGACACTTCGAAATATGGATGGCAGCGAAAAATATAGAAAAAGCGCAACCAACTTCCAACCGTAACCAATTATGATATATACCTCAGATTGAACATACGGCAACCAACACGAACAAGGAGTGGAGGGAGAAAATGAAAGTTGGCGAGTACGAGTACGTAGACGGACTTTACTACACAAAAGAGCATGAATGGATGAAAATCGAGGGAGACAAATGCAGAGTTGGTATGTGCGACTACGCACAGAAGCAATTGCACGAGATAGTTTTCGTCGATCCTCCAAAAGTCGGCGCGAAGACAACCCAAATGCAGTCTATGGGAACAGTTGAATCTGTGAAGGCGGTGGCAGATATCTTCGCACCAGCATCAGGTGAGGTTTTGGAAGTGAACACAAAACTATCGAGTAACCCTGAAATTCTCAACCAAAGCCCATACGGAGATGGTTGGATAGCCATAGTCAAACCATCAAATCTCGACCAAGAATTGAAAGCTCTAATGAATCCGGAAGCCTACGCAGAGTATCTGAAGTCGATCTCCGAGAAAAAGTGAAGTCTAACCTCATTTTTCCTTCCGGTCGTTTAAGCGGCCGAGAAGGGCGTCTCTTACCTCCTCGCGGAGCATCTTGTCCTTCTTTCATAATCCATCATTCTTTGACCTGTGACTCAACAAACTCGACGTATCTTCGGACAAACAAATCCAGACTATTTGACACCGAGCACATTGATCTCTCTGTATCCCGTCCAGACCTTGGTAGAACCCTTCAGAAGTGCCCTTGACACCAACTGAGCCTCCCATACCCGCGATGGGATTCACGAGGAGGCAGAGGCGTTTCAATTCATCTTTTTCCTTTCTTTAGACTCATTCCCATCCTGAAGGTTCTACCACCAATTGTCCACTTTTCTTCACGTTCAGCCTTCACTGTGACTTTCTCTGACTTTGGTTTGATGTCAAGTCTTGTTGCCCTGACTTCTTCCTTGATGTAGGTCTGCCTTTTCTTCAGTCCATTCACATCATCTTTCGTGGGACATATGACATAGACGTATACGAATCCATCTACTGGAAGGTCCATTCGTCGTCTCATTTCTTGGAGACGTCTGACCACGTCTCTGACCAGACCTTCTTGCACTAAGTTCTTTGGCAACGCGGTCTCAATGTATACTCTACCTTGACTGAAGTCTCCGGAAGCGTATCCTTCAGGCATCTCCTCCTTGAACATAACCATTGATGGGAGTATATTCACTTCTTTTCCTTCAACGTCCACCGAATGAAGTCCTTTTTCCTTGAAATCCTCAAGAACGTTTCTGCCATTCGCGGTCTTCATGGTGTCTGCGATCTTTTGAGTTTCCGCTCTGAACATTGGGCCAAGGGTCTCATATCTGGGTACCACAACTATCTTTCCAAGTTTCTTCTCCTCGTCAACACTTAGGAATTCAATAGTTTTTGTGTTCGCCAGTTCATGAACCAATTTGGTCAGTTTCTTGATCGCATCTTTGACTTTTGGATTGTCAGTTACAACAATCGTTTTCTGAACAGGTTGCCTCAATTTGATTTTGAGAGATTGTCTAGCGGCAGCGACTGCGCTGGTCACTTCTTTCACGATCTCCATGTTCTCTTCGAGTTCTTTGTTGCGCCATTTGCTTTCCAACTTCGGCCAATCGTTCATGTGAATACTTTGTGGAACTTCTTTTTCGGCTGGAGACACCATGGTCTGATACAACTTTTCTGTTATGAATGGAATTACAGGCGCGGATATGATGAGCCAGCTCCTGAGCGCATGGTACAAGACTGAGTACGTGGCCATTTTGTCTCGGCTACTTTTTTCCTGCCAAAATCTTCTCCTTACGAGTCGAATATACCAGTGACTGAGATCATCCAAGATGAAGTTGTTCAATGCTCTTGCAGCCGTGTGAATCTCGAGGGATTCCAGTGCATTTGTGACTGTTGCCTTGAGGTTTTCAACCCTTGACATCAGCCACTTGTCTTCTTGTCTCATACTGCGTACAAGCTTGGTTGGCTTCCACTTGTTGGGGTTGAAGGAGTCCAGGTTCATGTAGAGACTTGCGAATGCGAAGACGTTCCATGCGACTTCAAGTGTGCTTGATGCTTCTTCAACTGTGTCCCATGAGAATCTCCAATCTTCCCAAACGGTCTTCTGGAGCTCATAAAGCCTGAGTACGTCACGTCCGAACCTTGTGATTACATCGTCTGGTGAGACAAAGTTTCCTAGAGACTTGCTCATCTTTTGACCGTTGGCATCCAATGTGTGTCCATGCATCAGAACAGATTGGTACGGGGTCTTCTCGAATGTTACGATGCCTGAGCCTAGTTGTGTGTAGAACCATCCACGAGTCTGGTCGTGTGCTTCCGTGATGAAGTCGGCAGGCCACCACAATTGAAGCGCTCGTTTTTCCTTTGGGTATCCGAGGCAAGCCCAACTTGCAATTCCAGATTCCAGCCAGACATCGACTATGTCCGGAACACGTTTTGCTGACCCTCCGCAGTTGCATTTCAGTTCTATTTTGTCCACGCATTGCCTGTGAAGATCAAGTGACTCTGGAAGCTCTATGGCCTTTGCCTTCAGTTGTGAACTTGATCCAATAACGATTCTCTGCTTACAATTTTCGCATATCCAAATCGGCAATGGAGCACCCCAAAATCTCTGTCTCGAGATGACCCAATCTCTTGCACCCATGAGCCAATCTGCGAAGCGTTTCTTTCCCGCCCATTCTGGAACCCAATGTATCTTTTCATTTTCTTCGAGAAGCCTCTTTTTTAGTTCTGATATCATCACAAACCATTGTTCTGTAGCACGTTGTATCAGAGGGGTCTTGCATCGCCAGCAGTGTGGATATGAGTGCTCCACGAGAGTGTCAAATAAGAGAAGGCCTTTCCTCCTGAGGTCTTCCACTATTGTACTGTTGGCGTTTGATACATATTCGCCCTTGTATCTTCCAGCTTCTTCTGTGAACCTGCCAGTGTGATCTACCGGACAGAAAACAGGCAGGCCTTGTTCCAACCCGACTTCAAAGTCTTCTTCACCATGTCCCGGTGCAGAGTGAACGCATCCAGTTCCCTCATTCATAGTCACGTATTGTCTAGAGGGAACCACGCGATGTGCATTCTCAAGTCTTGATTGGGCAGGCACCTCTTCTAACAGCACTGGTTTGAATCTAAGTCCAATAAGCGACTTGCCTCTCAATCGCTCGACTATCTCACACTCTCGTCCGATCTGTTCCGCCACGGCCTTGCATCTTGCTTCAGCCAGAATGTAAATCTCATCGCCAAATCTCGCTCTTACATAGGTTTCGTCTGGATGAACCATAACCGCAACATTTGCTGGTATGGTCCATGGCGTCGTAGTCCAGATAAGAATGAATTCTCCTTCCTTTCCAACCACTGGGAACTTGACATAGATCGAACGATCCTTCACCATCCTGTACTCGTCGGTTGCTTCATAGCCTGCGAGAGCAGTCTCACATCTAGGACACCAGTGAACGACTCTCAAACCTTCTCTGAGAAGGCCTTTCTCCTCAGCCCTTTTCACTGTCCACCAGACGGACTCGATATAGTCATTCTTGTATGTGAGGTATGGATGGTCCCAATCCATCCATACGCCTAGATTCTTGAAAACTTCCGTCTGATTCTTCACATTATCTTCAGCGTATCGTTTACATCTTTCAATAAATACTCCAACAGTTATCTTGTCTTCAATCTCTTTCTTCGACTTTACTTGAAGATCCTCTTCGACCTTCACTTCAATAGGAAGTCCATGACAGTCATATCCAGGCTGATCTCGAACATCGAAGCCTTTCATCCTCTTGAATCTTATCACAACATCTTTCAGCAGTTTGTTCCAAGCTGTTCCTACATGTGGAGGATTTGTCACGTAGGGTGGGCCATCCAAGAAGTAGAACTTCTTCTTTCCTCTTCCCCGACTTCTAGTCTTCTTGTAGATGTCCTCTCTATCCCACCACCTTATCACTTCTTCTTCCACAGATCGAACCGCATATTTCTTAGGTGTCTTTCCTACAGCGAGTCTCGTCAATCTCATCATCTCAACAGTGTAATATTCAGACTATCGCGTTTGCATAAGCAGTAACAGCCGCTTTTCAAGAGCTCCAGACAGTATTCTCTAATGATAATTAAATTCTTCTCGAACATGGAGGATAACCTTTTGCTTCCAGTACTATTCAACGTCAGTATTCTGCCAAAGTTTAATAGAACGAACTTTCCGATATCAGCCGATATTTGGCAGGAAGATTAGATGGCACCCTCGAAGATTTCAGAGACTATCAAAAGCTTCTTCTCGACCCAGAGTAAGGAAGCTTTAGGCTCAAGATTTCGAGGGCTGAAGACAGTCTTCTCAGAAATTCCCAGATCGACAATAATTCAGTATACTGCACTATCAATCATAGTAATCCTAGCGGCCACTATGAGGCTGATGCCTCTTCGTTGGGGAGTTTATCTTTCCGAGTTTGACCCCTACCACCAGTACAGAATGACTGAGTACATAGTCAAGAATGGTTTTGCCTCATGGTTCAGCTGGCATGATAACATGAGTTGGTATCCTTGGGGGCGAGACATGCCAACCACAAATTACCCTGGGGTCGCTTTCACTGGCGCCGCTTTCTACTTATTCGTAAGAAGCATTGGCGTGGATGTTTCCCTGTACCAATTCTGTGTCTTCTTTCCCGTACTGTTTGGATCTGCAACGATAGTAACTCTCTACTTCTTGGGAAAGGAAGTGTGGGGCAAGAGCGTTGCACTTTTTTCAGCTCTCTTCTTAGCTTTTAGCGCATCACATATCTCTCGAACATCACTGGGCTGGTATGACGATGAGACTATTGGCCTATTTGCGATGATGTTGTTCTTTGCATTCTATCTGAAAGCAATCTCTCCTAGCAGGTCGCTTAGGTCCGGCGCAATCTACGCCACGTTGGCCGGGCTGATGCTATCATACATAAGTTGGGGATGGGGCGCGTTCAGATACCCCATGTCTCTTATGGTCTTGTTCACGTTCGTTTTGATATTGGCGCGTAGGTATTCACGCAGGCTCTTCATAGGCTACTCAATAACATATGGATTGTCGCTTTTTATAGCGACCCAGCTTCCCAGGCTTGGATACGATTTCTTGTCTGAATGGTCAAGCATGGCGATAGTTGGAGTCTTTATCCTTCTGTGCGGAGTGGAAATCTACCGTTCCGTGAAAGAGTTCCGTCAAAGAGTCATGGTTACTGCAGGCATTGTGGCCTTACTTACCGTTGGAGCAGTGGTTCTCTGGCAACTGGGACTTATGGCACCTTTAGGAGGTAAGTTTGCTGCCATATTGAATCCGAGTGCAAGACTGAACCTACCTATCGTCGAGTCTGTTGCGGAACATCGTCCAGCAACGTGGGCCTCATTCTTCTACGAGTTTGGAATAATGATTTTCCTAGGAGTGTTCGGGCTTTTCTTTGCTATACAGCGAAGGAGGAACAGCGACATATTTCTGGTAGTATTCGCATTATCCGCTGTTTATTTTTCAGGATCCCTTGTCAGGTTGACTCTGATACTGGCACCGGCATTCGCGTTGTTGTCGGCTATAACGATCGTTGAACTGGGCAAGCCTTCAATCGACATTCTGAAGGAAACGACAATCTTTCCGAAGAGAAGAGTGCGACTAACTTCACGTGTTGGAAAAGAGTTTGGAGTGGCTATACTTCTGATACTTCTTCTCATCACTATGCCAACCTTCTACTATGCAACCGCATCGGCATACTCTCCCACAACCATAGTGACCTCGAGCATTCCAATTACTCCAAAAGAAGGAGAAGAAATGAAGTATGCCGACTGGTTGGAGGCACTGTCATGGATGCGACAGAATCTGCGTGAAGACGCGGTGGTATTTTCTTGGTGGGACTACGGCTACTGGATCACCGCCATTGCCGAGAGACGATCGATGGCAGACAACGCTACGATAAACGGAACCCAAGTGGCTGTGATAGGAGCAACATTCCTTTCAAATGAAACAAACGCGCTCCCAGTGTTGAAAAAGTATGGAGTAACTCACGTTGCAATCTTTGTCACTTGGCAGACCGGAGAAAGTGGGCAGATAAGCTACGTAGGCTTTGGAGAGGATAACAAATGGTATTGGATGGCGAAGATAGGTAATGGAACGGTACTGGAAGGTCAGAGAATCACGTTCCGAGAACTGCAAAGCGGTCAGAACACTCTGTTCAACAGAGTCATAACCGTCGGAGACAAAGTCGTTTCGAACGAGACAATAGCCGACACGGGTGGAATCAAAGCCAACACAATGCTTGGCAAGCTGATATCCATGGGAATAAATCCATCCGCAGGTGAAACATCAGACTACTTCAGCCGCGTCTTCGCATCAACAAACAGATTCGTCCTACTGTACGAGGTAAGCTACCTGAAGACGTCAGCACTCACATTCCATCTTGACCGATCAACAATCAATTACGGCGAAAACGTAACCGCGTATGGAGAGTTAACGGAGGTCGGAGTTGGGGGCTTGGGAGACAGAATCGTTTTCTTGGAATACTCCACAGACTCTGGACAAACATGGGAGAAGCTGGTAGGAGCTCTGACATCTTCGAATGGAATGTACAAGTATGAATGGAAACCTGATGGCGGATCGTACCTTCTACGTGTGATATTGGACGGTGAAAAAGGCAAGTACAACAAAGCCACAAGTGAGAGTCTTGAACTGACCGTTTCAAGAGAAGCGAGTTCTATTGCAGTCCAATCATCCTCGACGGATGTGGAAGTTGGACAACCAGTGAAGATTACAGCGACTCTTTCAGCGAAGTCGAGTTATGGAACGGTCTCAATAGAATATAGCCTAAATGAAGAGGACTGGTACACTATCACGTCAGGATCACCGGTGTCCGGTGTCTCTGCGGTGGAGTGGACGCCCACGGAGACTGGGACGTACTACATTCGAGCTACATGGTCTGGCGACGCAGCGTATGAAGGATCTACGAGCGACCTATTGACCATAACAGTTACGCCATAGACCTACGAGATGTAAGAGAATCGTTCACTCAATTTTTTCTCACCGATCTCTTCATCCAACGTCCGCGTAGCTTGCCTTATCTTGTCCTCAAGTCTAGGCATCTTCTTGATCTCTCGGTCAAGCTCAGTATAGCCCACTTCGAGACCAAGCAATCTGCTCAGGACTATCAGAACGCTCTTCGCAGCTCTGGGATCCGGAACGTATCCTACAGTCTCTCCAAGCAGACAGACAGCGTCTAGACCTCGCGATTCGGCTAAGGGCAGTACCAGTCCCGCAACACCTACAACAGGAATTCCCATCTTGTCGATAACAACTCCAAGTTTCGTCAACTCGGAAGAAATCTTGTTACCTGTTGCCGCGCCAACAACCTTAGGTTGATTCGTTTCGCGCGAACTGTATCCGCCCACGGTCACGATTAGTCTTGCAGAATGCTTGAAAGCATAGTCGACTATTCTCTCAGCAACCTCGTATTGTCCAAGGGCGCTCTGAGGTTGGCAGTCGCCAGTGATGACTACAATGTCTTTCTTGTTGTCTTTGCTCTTGTAATAGTAGAATTCGTTCCTAGGGAGTCTTGCAACGCCTCGTTTGTTTACAAGAGCATAGTAGGGGAAGTGTGGTGACTGCAGTATGGCAATTATCTTCGCCTTAGATTGTTCTATCAGACATGATGCCACGATCGTTCCGACTGATCCGAGTCCTGGCAAACCCTCTATGATCACAGGTTTATTCAGCGTGACT
This sequence comes from uncultured Candidatus Bathyarchaeia archaeon, assembly GCA_964549295.1. GTDB lineage: Archaea > Thermoproteota > Bathyarchaeia > 40CM-2-53-6 > CAVXDP01 > CAVXDP01. The sequence continues at coordinate 16,178 of CAZJUU010000002.1, read as the reverse complement.
TTCTCTTCTTTCACGCACGTGTTCATCGTCGTGTTTTCCCTCATACGCCTTGTACCTTGCATACTTGTCAGATGGTGAAAACTTCGCAGGATGAGGTGACACAGTCTCTGAACCACATCGAGGACATTTGTCTCTCAAAGTGTACAGTAAGCACTTATCACATCGTCTTATTAGCCATTTCAACTGACTCGGCGCCCTTGTCCTCCAGCCTCACCAATCGTTGCGAGAGCCTGATCAATCGCATCTTTCATAACGTTCTCAGCCTCTGTATAGTCTCTCGCAGTTACTTCTATACGATACTTAGGAGAGCCTACTGCGTAGACTCTTATCAGAGTACCTCGAGGCTTCTTCGCCTTTCTTGCATTCTGGAGGCTCTTCTTGATAACTTCAATTCCATCTGGTTTGGAGCAGGTGAGTTCGACCACGGCTTTCAAACTGGCTTTCTCAGTCTTGATCTTACTTCGGGCTACCTCCGTTAAAGCTTCTGCCCAGTTTGGATCTATGCCAAGTTTTGTGAAGGTCTCTTTGCCTTCTTCAACGGCTTCCTGTAACGCTTCGTATTGCGTCCCATATTTCTGTAGAATAAGTTCGTTCAATTTCTCAACAGACGCCGGATCTAGTGCAAGTTTCTCTACGGCACTCTTCAATATTGAATCTGCTTTCTTGTGTTTCTTCCATTCGAGCAGGGTCTCGGCTTTTTCTCTTCCAGTAACCCTTCTAAGTGACAGGTCAACTTGACCCTTTTCTGTATTTATTCTAAGAACTTTGAGAACTAGTTTCTGGCCTTCTCTGACGTGGTTTCTAATGTTTCTAACCCATGTGGAAGATATCTCTGATATGTGAATTAGGCCTTCCTTACCCTTATACTCGTCGAGTTTCACATAGGCTCCATAGTCTGTAACCTTGGTTACACTGGCAACGACAAGATCGCCCACGTCCGGGTATCCTGACTGTGAAGAGATCTCTGGAGCCTCCTATCCAAGAATCTGCTGTGTCTCTCCCTTGATTTCTGCCTTTCCTCCGTGGGGAATGGCCAGAGGTTCATCGCAAACGTTGCACTTCACTTCAAGAGAGACACGATCGAAAACTATCTGTTCATTTCCACACTTGCCGCATTTCACTTTGATGAATAAGCTTCCAGGCTTCGGAATTAACTCATCATGCTTCACTATGATTCTACGCTCCTATCTCTAGTTTTCGAAGTCTAATTCCCAGTCTCGTAACTTCAAATCCACATGTTCTACACTTAAGTCGAAGCACCTGCTTCTTCGTAGTCTTCGCTGTCCTCTTCAGCTCAGGCCATTTCTGTCCACCGTAGCCATGCTTCTCAAGTTCGTGTCTACGAACACCAGCGGCCAGTGAACGTTCTTTTCCCTTCTTGTAGATTGATATGGAATGAGCTGAGTGCTTCTTGCACTTTGGACAGTAGACATTAGTCTCTTTTGGAACCTTCATTTCTCTTCAGACTCGAACGAAGTATAGACACGATTTGACAGCTGTATTTATACATTGTTTCATTTTGGCGACTAGTTAGGCACAGACTCTGCTGAGAGAGACACGTCTGATTTCTCTGTGCTTAGCCAGTCACAAGAGAGGACAGTAAGTGGCTGAATACGCGTTGCTTGACAGTCATTCCCAACCGATTCTGAGAGCAGCCTTGCCTCTGATAAGTGATTCAGCATTTTCAAAAGGAAGCGTTGCTACGTCCTCCACTTTAAAGGGGCCATAGGGCTTGAGGTCTACACCAACTATTGAAGGTATCTCGGTGAGAAATCGAATCAATACTAGACTGGGTTTTCCAGTTTCCATCTCTAGGGGCGGGCGGCCTCTATCAAATTCAAATATCTTCTGAATAATGGAACGGTACTGCTTCGAGATTTCTAGCACCTTCTCTAGAATTGTCTTTTCAACCTCGTTTACTGTGCTTGAAACTGTCCCTGATTCAGCGTCTGATTCAGTGATCTGTAGTATCTTCCTCAGTCTCATTCTAAGAAGCTCTTGCGACAGTCTTTCCACTCTTTCTAACTCCGCTCTTGCAAGTTTCACGTTCACAAGTTTCTCGTCGTTTTTCTTCAAGCGTTCTCTCAATTCTGCAATGTATTTCGCAACTCCGTCATAGAAGTCCTTGTCGACGGACTGCAGATTCGCCTGATCTTTTTCTCGTTTCCAGTATTCGTAGATCCTTTCATACATCTTATGTCACTGGACAAGCTTTTCCTTTGGATACTAGCAACACAGCAGCGGAGACGGGTAGAGTCACTTTCTGATTTTTGTAGGGACCGAACGTTGATCCCTCGAGTTGGAACTCTGGGGCGTCTTCAATTTCAACTGTCTCTTGCCCTCCCTTGATTCCAATTGCCATTTCGAATGGGTCGAATGATTGAAGCCCTTGAATGTCAACTTCCACAGTACGCAAGCCCGTCTTCCCGTTAAGTGTTTCTTTCGCTCGAATAAGTCTGTGAATGTCTGTGGTAACGACGGTATCGATCCTTGCTGAGCATTCCTCAACTACCCTTCTGATAATCTTCTCCCAACTTCTACTTCTTACCACATGAGAATCAAGGCTCTCGAACAGCTTATCCACGTCCTCATGTTTCACAATGCGTGCTCGTGCTCCCAGAATTGTGTCCATGACCGTCCTCTTGAAGCCCAGATTCAACAGTTCATCTTCATTTCCATTCTCAATAGTGGCAACGAGTTTTTGAATGATTCTTCTGTTCCACCCCTTTGTTTCATTCAACTTGTTGGGGAGACTTAGTTTTGTGGATCCTCTTTCCAGAATGCCTATACTGTCAAGGGCCAGTCCATTACCGAGGAGGTAGTCGACTATCTCTTTTCTCTCGTCACTGTCCAGACCAATGATAGCGTCTGATGTGACGTGTAGGTGATAGCCTCTGTGGCCTGTGAAGAACGTCTTCATTTCTTTTCTTGAAAAACCATAGTCATCTGTCAGGAAGTCGACCAGTTTTGTAACTTCGTTCTTGGCCTGTTTTAGACAAAGCTCGCAAACCCATGTATGTTCTTCAAATCGTTCGCTTTTGCATGATGGGCAGGTTTGAGGATTGGTACCTTTGCCAGATCTTCCGCATGCTTTGCAGATCCAATGGTCATGTGATTTCTTGCAGGGAGTTGGTATGTGATCTGCGTCGATATCGAAGAGGAGATCTGCGCCAAGCCATCCTTTCTGATCCATTTCCTCCTCTGGCTTTGAATAGTAAGCTGTTGAATAGTACACGTCGGAAGGTGCTGAATCTTCCACGAATCTTCTTAGTTCAACTGTTGATGTAAACTGTCTGTGGCGCACCATCATTCTATCCTTGAAATATGCGAACCCAAATTCTCTCTCTTGCATCTTTGCGGGAGGCTGTATGCGATACGCGTTTTCTCTGTAATATTCTCTGAACTTACGTTCCAGAAATTCTTCAGTATTCACTTGTTCGATTCCGCCTCCTGAAGACTCGTCTCCTGTAGTAGCCCAAGGGATGTCGTATTGATTTACATAGTTCATCTGGATTTACGCAGATTCCGTGAGTCTTCAGGGTGTCACATTTTGGCGGCAGGTATTTTGTCTTGACCCCTTTTGAACCGCCTATGTGTTCTACTTGGTATCTGGTCAGTCTCTCACTGAAGTCGGATGCCTCTCTGAACATCTTCACGAGATCTTCGCTGCCGACTCCGATGTTTAGGAGAAAAGACGTTAGAGTGAACCTTCCCATATGGGAAATGTGCTTCTTTGAAGTCAGCGCTTGATTAAGTGCTTTTATGCATGGAGGCATTGCGTCTGCCACAACGATTCTTGGCATTTTTTCTATTGAATAGACGGTGCCTGCGCCAACTTCCTCTTTGATTCTTTTCACTCTTTCAGACAAGGGTTCAGGAAGAGAACTGGATGGTGGTCTAATTCTTGAGAACACTTTTTGCTGTACTTCCTCCTCGAGAAGCCTCGCTACTTCATCTCGAGTCAAGGTTACGATCCCATCTTCAAGCACGCGATTGACAAGTTTCCATTTTTGGTCACGAATACTCTTGGCGTTTCTAAGATAGTCTACGAAGTGAACGTAATAGTTGGAATTGTTGTCTCCTGCGTCTTGTCGGGGTGTAGGTCTCCAACCAAAGGTGTTTCTAGCTATCTCCCACAACTTTTCATGAGTCTCGCTTCTAAGAAGTTCGTAGGCTCTTTTGGATTCGGCGAGCGCGTACCTTCTTGAGATTCTGTCATTTGCTATTTGACTTATGAGCATCATAGCCGTTGGAAAAGACAGAATCTCCACGTCAGTATCTTGCCATTCCAGAGTGATCATGACGTCTTTTTCTGATTCTTTTATTCTCTGCTCTGCTCTCTCTAGGACTCGTTCATAGCCTCCAGAAGCAAGTTCTGCAACATCTATCTTGAGGCTTCTAATATATTCTGATGATTCTGTTGTGAATGGGTATCTTGCGAAGTCAGTCTTCGTGAGCATTCTCTTTGCTCTTATTCTGCTTCAATTCTTGGCGCGAGGTAGTAGAGAAGGTGCCCTTGTTGAGGCATCTCAAATTCAACTTTGATTGGCATATTTGTGGAGAATTCCATTGTGACAATCTCCGATGCTCCGCTGCCTGCTCTTATTATGTTTGCAAGGTAGTTCAGATTGAAAGTTGCTTTAGAGGGCTCTCTTATGTCCATCTCAAGCATCGCTTCGCTTCCCTTTTCTATCTCCATGTTTGCGCTGCTCAGCTCTGTGCTTGTGCTGACCAAGAACTTGTCGACAGTGGTTTCGAGTCGCACATTGTCACTTATCGATTGAGCATCTTCTATGACATCCCGAAGACTCTCGGTTGTCATCTTGACCTTCGAGTTGAAAGTGATCTTAGGTGTTGGGGCTTCCTCCTCAACCGATTCCAGAGTCGGAAGTGTGAATCTTTTAGTGATCTTTCCTTTCAGTAGCAAACCCAGTTTCTTGGTTGAATCATCGTAGGACATCTCAAGTGTCTCATCGCTTTTGGCTCGTTTGAGAAGCTTCAACATGTTTCCTATGTTGACTCTTATCTTGTTCATTTCAGAACAGGTAAACTTTTCGAAGGCTGATTTTGGCCACTCGAAATCAACCATTGCCACATGCGATGGATCCATCGATCTAAGCTTGATCCCTTCTGGAGACGTGTTGAAATCAGCTTCTTCTACAAGGGTCGAGATAGCTGTTAGAATATTTCTCCAAAGCCTAGCATCTGGCAGCGAAGCTTGAAACAAATTCAATACACCAATTCATGAAGTTTAGTTGGATATCCACAGGACTCATTATAAGGTTGGCGCTTCATTTCGAAGAATCAATCAAGCTAGGACATTTCTCTCCAAGTGGTTCCGCAACGGCTGCATCGGAAGAATTGTGTTGACGATTCATCTGCGCCTCGAGTTTGAACAAGCCAGTAGAAAGCCTCGAAATGTCCACACTTAGGGCATTCCACCTTGGTCTTTGGAAGAGTTCTGATCTTCTGTTCCTCTTTACCAATGACAATTATCTTCTCTTTCTCTGGCACAATCTTTGACACAGCCTTCTCCGGTTTGCCTGGAACATGTCCACACTTTGGACAGTTCAAGACCACTTTCTGGTCCTTTCTAACTAGAACTAGAGCTGTGCCGCACTTGGAGCAGAACTGCATAAATATCAGCTACCTAGAAGTCGACCCCGATGTTTCCTAGCGTGCACAATTTAATCTTTTTGGAACTGCTTGGTAAGGAATCTATTCAGTTCGGATGAGAATATTCTGGCCACTCTAATTGGCTCAGGGGTTCTCGTCTCACAGACCCCCCTCATAATAGACCTGATGTCGATTGCACTTGCTCCTGCATTGAAGAGTTGGATTGGTCTCTTGCTTGACTCCAAGGTCCAAGAAAATGCTCGTCCCGCGTCTTCAAGCGCTTCTCTTCTCGATTTGTTGTCATTCATTTCCCTGATAGCCTCGCCTAGATACTCCACTTCTCGTCTTCTCTTTGATACAGCCACGACCGGAATACCCGTTTTCTCATAGAGGGTCTTGATGTTGATGATATTGAAACCTGCAAAGGCCAAGCCATCTGTCATAATGAACCTTGTCTGTTGGAGATGTGGTGATGACCTAATCATTTCCACAATTCGAGATGTTACGTTCTTACCATCCTTTTCAACAGTGGATCTCATGACGCCTTCAAGCCAGTGGCGTCCCCTGAATACAACACCCACAATTGCCACTTTTCGCGGAACCGATGAACGGTAGCTGAAGCCGTCAGAAACTCCGAGAATACGGATTTCCTTCTTCATAAACTTCAACGTCTTTGGCTCTATTTCCCCTTTTTAGTGACTTCATCTAAAAGCTTGGCTACGGCATCGGGCAGGTTGTCTAGGTGCTTGGATAGGATCTGTATCATGTCCTCTATGCTGAACGATTTGTTCAACCAGGAATTTACGATTAACGCCTCGACGACATTTGCTACTTGACCGCGCTTCATTCTTCTCGGAAGAAGCGCTCTTATTCCGGATTTCTTTGCTGCTTCGAAAAGTGTTCGGTCGCTGACTTTGATTCCTACAGGTGAACCGGTAACTTGTGTCAGAGCTAGAGAGAGAAGGAAGTTGACGTACGCGTCGCCTAGTCTGGCAAGTCTAGGATTATCTAACACTTCTTTCAATTCATTGTTTTCCAAAGAATCTCCCCGCAACATCTAAGGTCATCTTGACCCAGCGGGGAACATAGGTTGCGTATCTTATCCTGTGGATTGTCTGGACTCTGCAAATTTCTCGGAGAACTCATTGGCTCTTTCTCTTATTTTCGTCAGCGCCTTTTCCAAAGCCTTGGACGGTGATTTCTCCCCTTTCATTCTTAGGTAGATCACCGGCGCTGGAACAAGTGGATGAGGTTGATCGTAACCAGCCATCTCTACATCGCCGTCTTCCAAAAGTATCTGTTGAAGAAGATTGCAGAATGTATGTCCCTCTCCACGTATCTCAATCTTCAACTCATTCTTAGTGTCCTTAAGTGTTCGGATCTCCAAAGAATTCCCTCTTATATCATGTCTTTTCCATAGTCGTCAGCTAGTTTCCTACGCTCTATGTTCATGCATGTCTGGCATTGGAGAACTGTGCCCTTTAGAATCAGTGGGTCTCCGCATCTCGAGCATGAGGCTTTGACTACTCCAAGACCTCTTCCTATGGTGGTGAGCTGAGGCACTCGGTTTTTTATGTTTACTACTCTAGCTCTGACAACGTCTGCCACCTTGCAGACTTCCATCATTGCACGTTCATATCTTGGGCTAGAGGTGGATATGTGAAGAAGAGCTGTAAATGGTGTTGACAGGACGCGGTCTCCTATCTTCATCAAACTCAACGTAGCCATCTTCCCCTGAGCGCTTACAACTGTGCCGACTACGACGTCGCCTTCTCCAGGCGTCAGAGGGCGTTTGACTGTGGGCTTTACGGAAACCGTTTTGTTTATCTTGTCTCTGAATGTGAACCCAGTAACCTCTGAGTATATTGTTCCATCTTGCTCGTAGGTTCCTGGACCAGGCATGAATTCTTCAACCACGCCAAGTCTTTCACCCGGCACAACGAATTGCATATCATCACTATTCTTCAGCTGCACTTGCAACAACCCTATAGAGATCCACCGGAACGACATATCTCCTCTGGGAGTGGAATCTAAATGTGTGAGGAATCGCCAATGTCATCTGGTAGAGATCTGTGATAGTGGCTTTATGCTTTGAAACCAGGCTTTTTATAAATACTCTGTTTCTTACGCCGCTTTTATGTAATGAATAAGTCACCTTGCCAATTTCCAGAGCTTTGCGGATGAAAACCCGGTCAGCGCCTTTTCGTCGAACCCCAAACGGTGGATTTTGAAGCACTGTGTCAAACCGACCGGTCACTCCATCGATATCAGAGGCTACCCATTGAATCTTCTTTTTCACACTGATCTTATTGGAAATCTTCTGTGCAATATTCAAAGCGACAGGATCAAGATCTACTCCGACAACATCTTTGGCGTTCATCAGCGCTGCTCCAATCGCTAATCTGCCGGTTCCACATCCCAAGTCTATGACGTATCTGTCTTCTATGTCGTTATTCAGTTTCGCAGCTATGAATAGCATCTCGGAAGCTGTTCTGGATGGGATCGTGTATTGTTCGAGTCTAATTTTGGGGCTGGGATGACTGGGAACAAGTTCGAGAGCCATCTCAAGTTGCTTCTTGTTCAGGTCCAAGCCTCCCATAGTCTTGCCAACGCTTACTTCCGACCGCTATGAGAGTTTCTTCTAGATTCAATATTGGTTTCCTGAATCTTTCCTGATCATCTATCGCCAGTCTGGGACAGGCTGTTATAACAAAAGCCTCGATGTCGACAAAAGATTCCAAGTTCTCAGGTATGCACTCTCTTGCGGAGAGAAGTACAGATTCTTTTCCTATATTCTCAAGTAGCTTTCTAAGGTTCTCAGCAGACACGATATTCTTCTGTCCTGTCTTAAGTCCGATGACGACTCCAACTCTCTTTGCGTCTTGGAACTTCGTTATTGCGGCCCATCTCTTCTTGAGCATAACCTTGGCTGCTGATGTTATGTCTCGTGCTTGCTTAAGATACGGGTCGGCCACTATTGTTCTCTTTCCTGTCGCCAGTTGTACACCTATTGCATGGAAGTCCCCGCCGCCGATGAAAATGTAGGCATCAACATCATCATCTATTGACCTCACGGTTGAGTAGTCGCAGCCGAGAACCTGTCCCGCATAGGTTGCTTGTCCACCAGCTTTTCCTATGTAGGGTTCTTTTCCGTAGTCTCGCACAATTTTGGCTGCGCGTTCTAGTTGATCCAGATGCTGAATCGTTGTGGCGAGCCCTATACTCTTCTCTTGGTCAAGAAGTTCAAGCGCTTTCTTCACGGGCTCATCTACATCCTCGGTGGCCCTTGCTTCAACATAGAAAACGTTTTTGAAGTTACGTCCAACCATTGGTGAATGACCATAGTGCACAATCGCATCGGCTTTCAATAGATCTCGAGCTTCCACTGCCACATCACATGCCCCGAAGCAGGGGTCGGCTGAAAGTATTACTTCCACTCCTGCTTCTTTCTCAATATCCCTCGCGAGTTTGAATCCCTGAGGCTTTAGTCCCTCTGGAAATTGTAGTAAGACTCTGTGATACTTTCCTCTTCGAATGTATTTGAGAACTTTATTCGTCTCCAGTTCGAACATCAATCTCACTGTTGTCTCGAAGAGGTTGAAGACACCTTGACGGTACGTAGCTCCAATCGAAAAGAGCTAGATTCGAACCGCAAGATCATTGTTTCCCATGGTCGCACGGATTGCATATCGAACTAGATAGATTACGCCTGTCTTCTCTCAAAGCTCAGTCAGTTGAGGCCATTATTCGGAGTTCCATGCAAGTTGAGGATTTTCTGCAATGCCTCGGCTCAAACTCTTCTCGAGTACGAGTCTTTGTTCAATGCTCGCTGTCCATTTTCTCACTTGAACTACTGCGTCTGGATTGACTGACATAGAATCAATTCCGCTTTCTATGAGAAATCGTATGAAATCTGGTCCATGCACGCTTGGTGCCTGGCCGCAGATTGACACTGTCTTTCCGTCTCTGTGGGCAACTTCGATAAGATGTTTGATCGCTCTCTTTACAGCGAGATCGCGTTCATCGAATATGTGGCCTACGGTTGCGTTATCTCTATCACAGCCCAAGATTAGCATTGTAAGGTCGTTGGATCCGATGCTGTAGCCGTCAACGTATTTGTTGAATTGATCAGCAAGTATGACGTTGCTTGGGATTTCAGCCATGAGCCATATTTTGAAGTCTGAGCTTCTCGTCAGTCCTTCTTCTTCGATGATCTCAACCACTTTTCTTGCCTCATCCAGTGTACGAACGAAGGGTAGCATAACCCAAAGGTTCTTCAGTCCGTATTCTTCGCGAACCTTTCTAACCGCCTTGACTTCAAGTTTGAAAGCTTCTTTGTATTTCACGTCATAGTATCTTGAGGCGCCACGCCATCCCAAGAGGGCTGATGGTTCAACCGGTTCATATTTGTCGCCGCCTTCAAGGTCTCTATATTCACTGGATTTGAAATCGCTGAATCGTAAAACTACTGGTCTTGGATTCATTGCTGCGCATACTTTTCTTATTCCTTCAGCCAGTTTCTCTACAACTTTATCGGGTTGGCCAATTTCGATCAGATGGAGCGGGTGTTGGTGGATTTCTGATGCCCAGATGAATTCCTCTCTCATCAGGCCGACGCCATCGCATGGGAGTTTAGCAGTCTTCTCCGCTATCTCAGGCTCTCCAAGATTTACCAGAATCTTGGTTCCTGTGACGGGGTATGATTCCATAGTCAAGGGTACTGCCATCGCCTCCTCAGATTTCTTCACAGCTTCTTCTAATATCCCTTCATAGACGACTCCGTTAATTGCGTCTACAGTTACGTCAGTCATATTCTGGATAATTTGAGTTGCGGCTGTACCCTTGCTGGCGCTTCCGACTATGCAAGGTATGCCCAGCTCACGGCTCACAATAGCTGCATGGCATGTCATACCACCGCTGTTTGTGACTATGGCTTTTGCTTTTCTCATGGCGGGAACCCAGTCAGGGGCAGTCATCTCAGTTACGAGTATCTCTCCTTTTTGGAACTGGTTGATGCCGGTGACAGACATAATGATATGAGCCTTGCCTGCGGCCATTCCTGGAGAAGCTGGCAAGCCTTTGACTATGACCTTCCTTTCGGACGTGACCGTCGGTCTTGCTTCCGCTGCTGGGGCTTTCTTCAAGCTCCAAACGGTTTCGGGTCTCGCTTGCAGTATCCAAAGCTTATTGTTTCTTTCGTCCAATCCCCATTCGATATCCATGTGGCGTCCATAGTGTTTCTCAATAGCCACAGCATATCCTGCAAGTTCGATGATTTGTTCATCAGTCAAAACCTGCTTCTTCCTCAATTCTGCAGGCACTGTTGTCTCATAGGTGCCTCCGTCAGCCTTTCTTACCAACTGGCGGTTCTTCTCGGGAACATTCTTGCTGACTATTTTGAGGTCGTTCTTGCTCACGTAGTATTCGTCAGGTGTGACTGTACCTTGAACCACGAATTCTCCTAGCCCATACGCTGCTTCTATTAGAATTTGGCTTTCATCTCCGTTCGAAACATCAAGTGTGAACATCACTCCAGCCGCTTCCGAGTAGACCATCATCTGAACTGCGGCTGATAATGCGACTGCCATGTGGTCGAAACCTTTCTGAACACGATAGAATATCGCTCTGTCAGTGAAGAGACTCGAGTAGCATTCCTTGACCTTCTCGGCAACCTGTTGTCCGCCTGAAACGTTCAGATACGTCTCTTGCTGTCCCGCGAAACTTGCATCAGGCAAATCTTCAGCGGTCGCTGAGGAACGAATCGCCACAAATGGATTTGCGTCTCCAGTCTTCTTGGAAAGCTGCTTGTAGGCCGCCACAATCTCATCGTGAAGATCTCTTGGCAGTTTGGAATCAATGATCAAGGTTCTAAGGGTCTTCCCGACTTTCTGAAGGGTCTTTGTATCATTTGGGTCAACCAATTCTTTCATTACATCAGCGATCTTGGAGTTCAGTTTTGCCTCTTTTATGAAATGCAAATATGCGGCAGCTGTGGTTGCGAAGCCATAGGGTACAGGGACCTTTGTTTTCCGCGTCATCTCTCCAAGACTCGCAGACTTCCCTCCGACAAGAACAACTTCATCTTTTCCAAGTTCGTCGAACCAGAGAACGTATTTCTCATCTTTCGCTGGCATTAATCCACACCAATCTCGTCATGATATTGTGAACTAGGCTAAGTCGTCCAGTCATCGATTGGCCTTGCATAAAAGGGTTTTGACAATCTCGGCTTGAAGCATCAAACCTAGTTGGTCTCTAATGCTTGGTTTTCTATTGATTGCAAGCTGTTGGTTTAGTCTTGCCGGATCATTGGTTTACATCTTCATCCGAATCTACAAAACTTGGACAGCTCGCATACTTGAAGTACTTGCAGTATTCCGCTCAACCTGACCAAATCCTAAGTCACAAAGAAAACGAAAACACATTTGGTGCACCAAAGTCGACAATTCCGTGTAGACTTAGTGCGAGATCACTGTGTCATTAGGCCACTTGTGGCTCAATCTTCTCAACGGAGATTCTGCAGGGCATAGGCAGCTTTGATGATGATACTTTCAAAGCTTCTTTTGCGTGCTCAAGTGCAGGCTCATTGATGTATATGCCTATCACAGCTTTGTCCGCCTTTATTATGGCCGCTCTTCCCGTTGGCTTTCCAAAGGACCTTCGCATGCCTTCCTGCAGCCTGTCAGCTCCAGCTGTGGCGATCATTCTATTCTCTCTAAGTACGACATGTGGATACGTCAATACCCTAATGAGGTATCCTGTCTCACCGAGTTTGTCAAACATGACTTTGTTCGCTGCCACACGAGCTGCTTCAAGAGCATTGTGTCGCACCTGAACGGTACTCTCTGCAAGAAGTGAAACCTTGTATTGATAGCTCGCTTTGGAATCTCCCATTGTGAACTTCTGTACCTTCACCACTGGCGCTCCATGTATGTACTTGTGTTTTGTGTAGGGTTGTCCCTTGGGGATCCTGTAATTGCGACCTTTCGTATCCAGCCACCTGAAGGATTGCCAGCATAGATTCTTTCATTATATAAAGACTTAGCCTAGACCCGTTTGCGATATTGGTCTATCAGTCTGAGATCTTTTCTGAACACTCCCATCAAGAGTGATGTCTCACGGCGGGTTATGAACGCTCTAGATATGATATTGTGGAATGCTCTGTCAGCCAGCTTGCGTTTATGACGAGGCATCTCACTGCATATCGAAAGTCCCTTGAAAAACTCCATCAACCTATTAACTGCCTTTCTATCTGGGAACGTTCTTGGAAGATGTTTTCTCTTACTTTGCGCTTTGTACAATTCGTAGAAGACCACAGCTGCAGCGTGTGATATGTTCATCGTTGGATATTCCTGGTTTGCAGGGATCGTAAGCACCACGTCACAGAGGCTTAACTCTTGATTTGATAGCCCTGTGGTATCTCTCCCCAGAACGATCGCGGCCTTCCCACCAGAAGACGCAATTCTCTGAGCAATGGTTACTGGATCACTTGACAGCCTCAACACATTCCTACTCGACTTTCCAAATCGAGCTGTAGTGCCGACTACAACATCCGCATCTTTTACAGCCTCTTGAAGTGACCTTGACACTTTTGCGTTCTCTATCACATCTTGTGCATGTGCCGAAAAGATACTGGCCTCTTTTCCAAGCTGCACTTTCGGATTAACGACACAAAGATTGTAGAGACAGAAATTCTTCATGACCCGCGCGACGTATCCGATATTCGTTTCATACGATGGCTCAACCAAAACGACCTTTATGCCTAGAGGTCCTTTCATTATGACTAGCTCCGCATTGTTACTCCATGAGATGTTAACTGATGTAGGTTCAGCTTCCTAGAGTCAAACTGACTCTGTTTGAGAGTTCCTCAAATTCTTCAACAGTCATCTCGCACACTCTCAAGCTTGGTGGACTTACTTCATTTATGAGAGCTTTATCTAAGCTTCCAGTCTTGAACCTTAAGAAATGAGCAAGCGCTTTGTCAGCTTTCCTTCTTCTCTGTGTAAAAAGAGCTCTAACCAAATCTTCGAAAAGCGGTTCATCGAAGAGCTTATTCGGATTGGATTTTGGAATCAGTCTGACAATGGCTGAGTCAACCTTGGGCCTCGGATAGAAGAATTCTCTTGGAATTTGGTCAAGAACCTTGACTTCCATTTTGTGCTGGACAACGACCGTGATTCTTCCATAGTTGGAAGCTCCACTCTTCGCGATCAGCTTTTCAACAAATTCTTTCTGCAATGTCAAGATAGCCATTTCAAATGTTTTCTTGGTGAGAAATAGCATAAACTTTGATGATATGTAGTATGGGAGGTTTGAAACGATCTTGTTGAATTTTGGCAGTTGCAGTTTCAGGACATCGCCTTCAATGATCTTGACTTTGTGTTGTTTGACGAATTTACGATTCAACAATTTGGCGAGTCTTGGATCTTTTTCTACCGCAATCACGTTTCCCGCATTTTCAGCCAATAACGAAGTTAGACAACCGTCTCCGGGTCCAACCTCAAGAACTACATCGTATTTGTCTAGACATGCATAACCAACTATTCTTCTCCGGAATTCTCTGTCGATCAAGAAGTGCTGGCCATATCGTCTACTTGGCTGAAACCCCTGAAAGGGTGATGGAAGATGCATGTCACTGTGCGGTCCTCGTGAAGAGCCGGTACTTTGATTCGCCGCTGAGTTCTTCAATGACTCTTCTTGCGATAAGTCTGGCTGGATCCGTGATTCCTGTTCTCTCCTTGATGTCAGCGAAACTTACGAATAGTTTCTTCTCTCTCTGATTAATTATCTGCCACATGAGCTTCTTTCCTATTCCGGGAAGAAGTTCTAGAGCGTGCATTCTGGGCGTGACGGCCTGTGCTTTGTTGAAGAAATCGACGAAGTGGTTCTCTTGGTTTCGCGCAATATCCTCAATTACAGACTGAAGTTCTGTTTGTGCTCCTGCCGTAAGTTCTTCGTTTCCCACACGTCCTATGACCCGGTCAACTTTCTCTCTTCGTTCGCGTCCCACGTATATTCTCTCTCGAATATTCGCTGAGGCTCCCGGTTTCAGCTGAGCTTCGAGAAGAGTGAAGAAGTTCTCTCCGACGACTTGGATGGTCGGAACGGCCATGTGCCTAGCTCTCTCAGATGTTGCCCTCCCGTATGGGAGTACATCCAAAACATAGGCGTATTCCTCGTACACTTTTGGGGGATACTGTCTACTTGAAGAAGGAATTGCGTTTTCTGTCACCTTATACTGTCTGTTGTCGCTGCTCAACCATATTGTTCCCCCTTTCCTCTGTTGAGAAACTATTTGGAAGGGTTACACGTTTCCGCAGTAATGGAAGCTTTGCCAGCGCCACCTCTGATTGAAATGAGCAGCGCAAAACGTGCCATAATGTATCTGCCCAAGACTAGACACGGTTGAAGTTAAAATAGCTTACGAACGTGACATGGTCAGAATGGTGCTATTCCAACTTCCTATGATTGTTAACTACCTTAAGGACATCATCCAGTTGGGCTACTGGGACTACGCGTCCCTTGGTGGCGAGGATTGCCCGTATCTCTTCTACAGTGGTTGGCATACAGTTGGCGATCTGGATTGCCTCTGATCTCTCAAGTTTGAATTGGCTGGCCAAGTTATCGGCCAGTTTCGAAGCCTCTGCCCCTGCTGTTCTCGTAAACTTCACTGTGTAGTCCAGTGTACGCCTTTGGAATTCACCGAGTTCCTCACTTTTTGCTTTCTCAAGGACTCTTCTCGCATCTGTGATTGTAACCCTTTTTTCTTCTATTACCTTTCGTGGCATTGTCACTCACTTAGAGTGGAGTAATATGTTCCGGTCTCACTATGAGACTCTTCTCTTTGTTTCCTAGTCTCAACGCAACCAAGTAGCTTCTCCCCCGCTTCCCTTCGACCACTCCTACCTTGCCTTGGAATCTCTTGTGAGGCATACCCTTGTGTATACCTGAATCGATCTTCACACATACCTTGTCTCCCGGCTTGTAGATTCTGAGAAGCCTACTCAGCCCTATCTTACCCTTCGTCCTACGGGTCTTCTTCATCAGGGCCCTTGTTCTAGAGCGATAGCCGCTGGATTTCTTCACCAAACACGTTCACCATTAGCTCATCTTGGTTGTGAGCCTACTGCAACAGGCGTGATGGCTTATATGGGTATTCCTCTGCTGACCGGATTTGATTATTGAGGTTTGGAGGACTTTGCATTGTTAATTTGCGAGCGTCACGTTATGCTATTAGCTATGCTCAATCTATTCCGACTTTTGGAGTTGCGACAATAAGGAGGAGATGATTTCAGAATCTTCATTGTCATACATACCCAGCCTAGCTGTGCTTGTGCAGACCAGTTCGGAAAAGCATCTTCTTTTCATGTCGAGCATCACCATCACACTTTCGCGGTCCTTATGCACGCCCGTTGCATTTCCAATCAAGTCTTGCATACACATCACAACCAAACCTTCAGCTTTCAGGTATCAGCTCTAATAGGCGTGTTCCAGTTTGGCTCGCCAGCGTCGCACTTCACTCTGCAAGGATTCCACGTTAACGCCCTCCACTTGGGCGGTTCGAG
>CAZJUU010000001.1:0-39150 GCA_964549295.1 uncultured Candidatus Bathyarchaeia archaeon | reverse complement strand
CGATAGGCGCCACTACGATGCCGCCTAAGTTCTGTTTCAGATAATATCCAGCCATGGCGGCTAGCGAACGATCAAACGACATGAAGTCCCCCCGCTCATCCACGAACGCAACACGATCTGCGTCACCATCATATGCGATTCCAAGGTCGGCTCCACATTGCGCAACAAGTGCCGATAGAGGCTTCAAAGATTCAGAGGAGGGTTCAGGGTTTCTTCCTGGAAAAAATCCATCAGGTTGGGAGTTGATCGAGACAGCCTTGCACCCAAGCATCTTAAGCAGGTGGACTGCCAGAGAATACGCTGCCCCGCATCCTGGATCCACAACGAGATTCCACTTCTTGTTCAGATGAACCTCTCTACAAATCATTTCTACGTAGCGACTTGTCTCGTTGACTGAGTCTAATGCGCCTACGTGGTTCCAAGGAACCATGGTGAACCTGGCTGATTTAATGGCGTTCTCGACGGCGGACCGTTGAAGTGGACCGTAGGCGAGACCGTTGCCATCAAAGAGTTTTATTCCATTGTACTCAGGAGGATTGTGGCTTGCCGTGATAATTGCACCAACATCAAATTGAAGTGCTCGCGTCAGATAAGCAAGAACTGGCGTAGGTAAGATGCCCAAATCAATTGCATCTGAACCCCCAGCGATCACTCCTGACACCAGAGCTGAAAGAAGCATTACACCTGAAGGCCTCGTGTCACGTGCCACTGCGACTTTCTTTCCACGTTTCAACGTTGAAACAGCAAGTCCAACTTTGAAAGCAAGTTCTGGAGTCAGTTCCAGATTCACGATCCCTCGTACTCCAGATGTTCCGAAAAGTCCCGACAATTCTGCCCTCTCAGAGATTCCTCTCAATGTTGAGAGGATCTAATGCATCCTCGAAGATATCAAACCTTGGCTGTGAAGGCAAGCCAGATACGTAACCGCAAGACAGAGAGAATCAGGATTCTTGCTCTACGGTTACCCGTTCTTCCCTTTTCGACGATTCCTTCTTCTCACCGGGCTTGACCATGACTCCTGGAGGCAATACAAGAAGTCTAGATTTTCTCACTCCAACGTGTCTCAGAGGCACTATCTTCTTCGCCATGTTATAGATATCTGAGCCGATCTTTCCAAGAACCATCTCATGTGACAGTTGGTCGTAGTTGAGGCTCTTAGCCTTCTCCTCTACGATCTTTCCCATAAGGTCTCTCATCAAATGTTCCTGAGAAGCTTTCACCCTGCCTCGAGCAAAGGCAACAACGGAGACACGGGTCGTGTAACCGTCTTTTGAAGTTGCATTGAAAATGCCATCGATTCTGCTACTTCCCCTTCTAACCAAACTCCTGAGATAGTCAGCAGAGTACTCGTGCCCCTTGAGTATCGTATCAGCTTTCTCGCCTTTCAGACTCACGACAAGAAAGTGCAGTTTAGTCGACTGATGAGAGAAATCTCCAGTAACATCGTACAGAGTGTTTTCGATTACTCTACCCATAATATTGGAAGAGTCAGTGGCCGGAACGTTTGCCACGTTCAACTCACCAAAATATGATGGCGTGTATATGGAATACCAGTTCTTAGCCCGCCATTTGTCCCGCACTTTCTTGGTTGCTTTTGACATTCGTGTCATCCACACTTGACTGTTCGGTTCTCACCAAACGACGGCATTGACAGACATTTATGTCTCTTATATCTGTTGCTTGCTGACAGACTGTCCATCGCTTAGAATTCACTGAAGTTGACGCTTCAGATCTTTTCCATCGTTCTCTTCGTGATGATTTTTTCCCAATCGATCATTATCATAATTACAGTCAACACAACCACGACAATAACCGAGACAATCCATATCATAGGATTTTCTGGTCCAAAAAGCCACGCGATAGTCCGCCTTGAAAATCTCGCAGACCATATGACAACGAACGTTAGAACAAATTTCCCCAACAAGCAAGCTATGAAGGTTTTGAGCGGACTGTATCGAATCATACCCAAAGGAATGAAAATCAGGTCATCGGGCAGAGGTGTCGCAGCAAATGCAAGCACCACTACGAATGGACTGCCTCCCAATGCCTTCCGAAGAGCGTCAAACCTTCGCTTGTATTTCTCCCCCAGAGTAAGTCTACCTCCAAACCCGATTCCATAGCTCACAAACTTTCCAATAGTAGCTCCAAGTGCACCAAAAAAAGTAAGCAAGAAGATGTTGATACTCGCCAGCTCAATTGCTATCGTGAATACTACCAACAGGTACGGAATAGGAAAGAAAACCGCAAGGTTGCCAACGAGACTAATTAGAAAGACTCCAACGTATGGATTCCCAACGGCCCTCATCAGACCAAGAAGCCAACCCGCAAAATCCGCCATGGCATCCACTAATCATCACAAACACATTATAAGCTTGGGCCCATGGAATTCGTCGAGTATCATAGTATTTAAGACAAAGCAAAGAAGCAAAGAAACGAATAACAGGCGTGAGGCAGGAAGCGTTGTCGAATCTGTTTCACTGCTGAACGAAACTGGAAGTCGGCTGAATGCTTGACATAAGGATTCTCAGAGAGAACCCGGAACTTGTGAAGAATGACCTTATCAAAAGAGGAGTTCAAGAAAAAGTCGGCTGGGTCGATCAGATTCTCGAACAGGATTGTAAAAGAAGAGAATTGACAGTTGAAATTGACAAGCTCAGACACTCAAGAAACCTTGTCACTGATGAAATAGCTGCACTCCGGAGACGTGGTGAAGACGCTTCTGCCAAACTCGCAGAAGCAAAGGCGATCCCCGGAAGAATCAAAGAACTAGAAACGCAAATGATTACCAATGAAGAAAAAGTCAACTGGATTCTACACAGATTTCCAAACCTGATGCATGAATCAGTGCCACCTGGCAGAGACGAGAATGACAACGTTCCAGTCAGGGCTTGGAAGGATAAGCCTCGGTTCGGTTTCAAACTGAGCGACCACATAGATATTGGACTTCGTCTGAATCTCATTGACATTGAAAGAGCGGCAAAAGTTTCAGGAGCGAGGTTCTACTACCTGAAGAATGAAGCAGTCACTCTAGAATTTGCTCTGATCCGAATGGTCCTGGACGTTCTCAGAGAAGAGGGATTCACTCTTGTAATTCCACCAGTTCTCGTCAAAGAGAGAGCAATGTTTGGTGCAGGCTTCCTTCCCCTAGGGGAGGAGGACATCTACTGGATTAAGGGTGAGGACGCTTGCCTCGTTGGAACATCTGAGATTCCACTGGCAGCGATGCATATGGAAGAGATTCTAGATGAATCATCTCTGCCACTCTACTATGCTGGATTCTCAACATGTTTCAGAACTGAAGCAGGGGCCCATGGTAGAGACACAAAAGGAATATTCAGAGTTCACCAGTTTGAGAAGGTGGAGATGTTCAAGTATACACGGCCTGAGGACTCTTGGATCGAACATGAGAAGATGATCGACACTGTTGAAAAAATCTACAAGAAACTAGATCTACACTACAGAATTGTTAACGTCTGTTCGGGAGAACTGGGTGTCACAGCTGCCAAGAAGTATGATCTTGAAGTTTGGCTGCCAGGCCAAGGCAAATTCCGAGAATTGGTTTCATGTAGTAATTGTACCGACTACCAAGCTAGAAGGCTTAATATCAGATGCCGGAAAAACCCAAACGACAAGCCTAGATTTGTTCACACATTGAACAGTACAGCCATGGCGGTTGAAAGGACAATCGTAGCGATACTTGAGAATTATCAGACTGAAGATGGGTCAGTTACGGTGCCTGAAGCGCTGGTTCCGTATGCAGGCATCACATGCATTAGTCCACGGACGAAATAGTTCATCAACTGCCTTGGATCATGTTCGCCTATGTTGTGTCAGACCTCTTTATGGCAATCATGGACTTTTCTGCGCCTTGGATGCATGATAACAGGTCGTCAACAGTTGACACGAGAGTGTCCAATCTTGAGGTTTCAACAGTGAAGATGATCTGTCTACCTCTAATGAGAGATCTCATGTGAAGGTACTTGGGTGTAGAGACATTGTCGGGAATCGTCGCACGAAACAGTGACCGAGCCTTTCTAACGTTCTCGACAATTAACTTGATAACAGCTTTCAACTCTTGCTCAGACTCATCTGATTCAAGATTGTTTCGTCAACGTCTCTCAGGAAGCCCTCAAGCTTGTCTTCAGGTACCTGGGCTCCCGCCGCCACATCGTGACCTCCTCCTATGCCTGACGCTTTCTGAGCGGATTCTCGCAACGCGAGATCCAAGTTCACGTTCTTCTCAATGAGCACTCTCGGGGCTCTTGCTGAGACCCTGATCTTACCGCGGGAGGTTCTTGCGAGCACTATCAGAGCTTTGTCGGTTCCCAGAATCCCTGCGGACGAGACCATTGATGATATTGCACCAGTCATATTGTCATCTACTATGCCTTCGCCGTGAACGACGTACACAGTCTTCAACTCAACTATTTTCTCACGCGCCTGAGTCAACCAATCAACATACTTTGCCAATGTCTGTCGATACTCCAGCACCAATTGTTGAACTTCATCCAGAATAGCTCCTCTTTCTCCTAGGCAAATTTGGAGCGCTATGCCTGGTTTGCGCATTCGCCCACAGGCGTTTAGAAGAGATGAGAATTCCCTCGCGTCTCGAAGCTGAGTTGACTTCTGCTCATGAATTAGCGTGTAACTTGTACCAATCAAGTTCAAGGCAACATTTCCTGGGAATCCCAAGGAGGCAATGTGTTGAATTATCTTGGTCAGAAGGTTCTGCTTCTCCTCTAACGAAAGATCAGCGACACTTCTCCATTTACCCTCATTTTCCAGAGGAATACCGGCGGAAGACAACAGTGCAAGACACTTGTCCTCTTCGCCTGATAATCCGGGAAGGAAAGGATTGGTTGTGAAGGCCAGAGCCTTATGTATTGGTCGCGTTTCTCTTCCGTAGAGTATGAGATCAGTATCGGTTCTCATCAACCCATTCTTCACGGCGTCGTCAACTATGATTTGATTCACTCCACGAAGTGTCCGTTTCTCATTCTTGTCCTGCATGTCCCCTAGGGCGCCGACAACAGCGAGTGACGACAAGTCCACATTCGATTCATCGATCGTTTTTGCTGCGAGGTAGACTACCCCTGAACCGCTTAGGTCTCTTGCACCATCTATCCCGTACTCATGCGGGTTTATGTGGACTATATTTGACGGGGTTTGTCCCAGAGGCTTGTGATGGTCTAGGACGAGACCTTTCTGCTTCTTCAGAGCTTTCCCTATAGTGTCTAGGTACCCGCTCCCAGTTTCAGAGAATATTACGGCGTCCGGCTCCACCGTCAGTGCTTCTGATATAGTCTCTTCGTCAAGTTGTTTGACTGTTCTCATTTGAAAGGTTGAACCAATTCGCATAAGTGTTTTTCCGATAATTCCACCCGCAGCTAGTCCATCTGCATCAAAGTGGGTTAGAATGAGAAGTCTGGAGTTCTTCTTCGTCTCGTCTAGAATGAAGTCTCGAGCTTCTCGGATTTTTGAGAGGAATGGTCGGTAGGCAGGTTCTGACATGTCTACTTGACAGATGCTACAACCGACTTATAATTCCAATCTGACGGCAGAAGACCTTTGGACCTGTAGTATTTCGACAGTCTATGCACTTTGGACTCAATAAGGTTGAGTGCACGTTTGGTCGAGTAGTCTTTCTTATTCCTATCATGATGTTTCTTCATCGCTTCAGCCTTTTTGATTAGAGCCTCAAGATCTTCGGGGATCTTCAGTTTGTATCCAGAAGAGTCTAGAACTCCAGTGATCTTCTTTTCAAGTAGAGGCCTAACGAGTGGAACGCCGTATCGATCTCTCAGAATCATTCCGATCATGCTTGGCTTGTTATCTTCCTTAGCAAGTTTTGTGACCAGCGCCTCTATCTCTTCAGGCTGATACTTGCACCATGAAGGGGTCTTCTTGCTAATAGGTCTGGTAGATCCCGATCGACCACGTTTGCTAGCATAGAGTCTTGCCAAACATTTGCACCAAGCATGAGTTGATCATATTTGGGTGGACTTCTAATCAGAACGAGGTGCGTTATTTAAGGCTTCTTTGATATTCCTGAAACCATTCTCCGAAGTTTCTGAAGGCTCGAGCTCTATGTGAGTATTGATTCTTCTCTTGTTGCGTCATTTGAGCGAATGTTCTCCCATCACCTTCTGTTGGAACAAATATTGGGTCAAAACCAAATCCCTGTATTCCCCTAGCCTTTGGGGCGATGTTTCCCTCAACGATTCCGATAAAGGATCTCGGCATCTGGGTCGATTCGCAGTACGCTACCACAGCCTTAAACTTCGCCCTTCTATTGGTCTTGTTCCTCATGAGATCCAAGATGCCCTCGCAACCTATCGTGTCGTGAGTGTATGCTGAATACGGGCCTGGGAAGTTGTTAAGAGCCTGAATGAATAACCCCGAGTCTTCGGTGACCACCCGAATCCCCAGAGATTCTGCTATTTCCAGCGCCGCTACTTCAGCGATCTCTTCTAGCTTCTCAGATTGAATCTCGCGTTTCTTCTCTGGCACCATCTCCAGATCAATACCATATCCAGCAAGGATTCTCCTTGCTTCTTCGAGTTTGTGCTTGTTTGTGGTCGCAAAACAGATCTTCAAACTGTATACCATCTCGAAGACATAATGAGGTTAGGCAAGTCAGCATTGTGTCCAGCTAGATTGGATTTCCTTTTCTCTCTAGCGCTCGGCATAGTATCTGCCTCGCCGTTCAATTTCACGAACCTTTTCGACAACTTCATGTGTCCGCTTGGTTCCAGCAAGTTCTTTGTATCCCTGAATCACATGGCCGAAACATTTCTCTCCATGAAGGTAATGGGTGCTATTGAGCGCTCTCTTCATGAGGTGCAGGTCAACTCCACGATCTTCAACTTCGATTGAATAGTAACTGAGGCCGAAATCTATGAAGAAGATTTTCTGTTCGTCCGTAAGAATCATGTTTGAGGTGGTTAGGTCGCCGTGTATGATGTTGTTGTGATGAAGCATCGCAATTTGGCATCCAGCTAGTTGGCATATGTCACGACGGCCTTCGTTTGATGTCTCTTCAATTGCTTCCTTCAGTCTCCTTCCAGAAACAAACTCCATGACTATCGTGTATTCTTTGGGATCGACCAAGTATATTATCGGGGTCGGAACGCCGGAACGTTTCGCTTCATGCATTATTTGGGATTCATGGATGGTTCTAAAGCTTCTAAGCTTTGTATCCAGTGCCCTAAGTCTGTATGTTTTGCAGACACGTCTTTTCACTATGACTTTGTAGTCATGCCAGTCTTCGAGGTAGAGGTTGGCTTCTGCTCCTTTCCTGATAAGGGGCATGTCTGGATCAAGGCCTCCACGGAACCGAAACCGTGTCCAGTCGCCATCGCGGTTTAACAAAGCTCGTTTCCACTTCCACTTGGACTCCAGACTTGTGAGCCAAAATCCCTGTCCAGGCGATCTGAGCACCACAGTCTCCACTGTATTTTGAGTCCACAACACTGAATCGTGCGTTGTGTTCTTCAGCGATGATCTTCATCATGTTTTGAAGACGCATATTTGCTGCAACTCCACCTGTCAAGAGAAGTTCTTTCTTCTCTGTATGAGCCAAACTTCTCTCAGTCGCTTCGGTCAACATTGAAAAGGACACCTCCTGAAGCGAGAAGCATATGTCTTCCACCGGAACGCCGTCATCAAGTTTCTTCCTCGATGCCGTTAGAAGCCCAGAGTAGGAGACATCATTCCCCTTCACCGTGTAAGGTAGGTCGATGTAGTTTGAACTTTTCTGCGCAAGTCTCTCTACGCTGACTCCCCCCGGAGACGGGAGCTTCGCTGCTCTCGAGAACATATCGAAAAGGTTTCCAATAGTAATGTCTTCTGTTTCACCGAAGATTCTCCACTTCCCTTTCGCGCATGCAGCTATTGCAGTATGACCTCCAGAAACAAGGAGAACAAGTGGATCCTCCATCCTAGTCGTAAGCGCAGCTATCTCGATATGGCCTATTGCATGATGAATAGGAATTAGTGGTTTGTCCAAGAACGCTGCTATTCCTCTAGCGACGGTAGCACCAGTTCTCAAAGCTGGGCCTAGACCAGGTCCTAACGAAACGGCTACTGCATCGATCTCATGTGGGCGTCTTTTCGCAGCTCTAAACGCTTTCTGAACAACGTCAGCACAGACTTGGGAGTGATGTTGTGCTGCTTCTCTTGGATGTATTCCCTTTCCAACCGCTGGAACATATGTATCCTTCACATCTGATAGTATCTCACCTTCACTTGTGACGATACTGGCGCCAAAAGTATGGGCGGTGGCTTCGATTCCAAGGCAAAGAATAGGGTCTGACAAGGCTTGTTCTAGTCTCACAAGAGAGATTGCATGTCAAAGACTTTGTTTTGATTTGGTCTCTGTTCTTTTCCTAGATCTTGCAAGTAGCATGATGATGACCAACATACTGGCTATGGCTGCAATTGCAAGATAGAGCTGGATATGATCATCACGCCATTTCGCCGTCAACGTTTTCGGTGAGTCAACCAATATCGACGTAGTTGAAGATTTTGAGGATTGGTCTCCTTCCCAATGATCAAAGACTTTCTCGACGCCAAACCCTTGTGGCGTTGTCACGGATATAGCCACCGATGAATCTGCATCGTACCAACCTGATCCTGTTGGGTTTCCGTAGTCCGACCTAACGTCAACGTAGTACTGTGTTTGGTAGCTGACTGACAAGGTATGAGGCTTGTTCATAATAATCGAAATGGGGTTTCCCACAACGCCAACTCCATCAACAACCCAATTCTTGAAAACGTGTCTTACTCCAGTCACATCGTCCACCTGTTCAGTTGCAGATGGGCTCTCCACGCGCGCACCTGCCTCATACCAGCCTTCAACTGATGAAATGCTCATTACCCGTTCTTCAGTACGAAGATGGTACTGAGGTCTGTAGCTAAACACTATTGAATCCACGTCATTCACAGTTCGGTTTGTGCTCTCAGAAAAGTATCTCACCCCGTCAGAGCCATTCACATATGAATCGACTTCTATCAGATGAACACTACCAAGCCTGAAGACCAACGTTCTTGAGTTGCTTCCAAGTATTACTCCTTCGTACTTCCCATCGACCTTCAGACTTGAATAGTAGTCGGATGCGAATCCGGCAACGCTGATCGTCACAGGGTAGGTATACGTTCTCTGTCCTTGTTCGAGGATAAACTGAAGAGTCGTAGAGGAACCTGAAGAGACAAATATCTGCATGGTCTTTGAAATGAAGCCATATTCCTCCACGGTTAGATTGTAGAATCCCACAGGAAGCAACAACTCAAAATATCCTCCTCCAAGAGAAGAGGTTTGTCCAATGACATACGACTCTATTGTCGCGGTTACAATCGCCCAAGATATTGGAATCAATTCATCATATACGCTGAAACCCAGCACAAAGCCAGCAACTAGTCCTCCGCCATACGGATAGTACGATTCCGCCTTGGCACCAAACGAAACAGCCTGCGACGCAACAAACCCCGCCAATGTCAAAATGAGAAGAACTCCTATCGCGACTCTACTTCGAGCCGCTCTATGAATGCCGAAACCCATTCTCTTCAACCGCACAGCTAATCATCGAAAGAACCCACCGTTTAAACCTGTTCGTGAACATTGTAAACGAGCCAGATCTCTACTTCGAATAGACTTGAGATCCCTCTGAAGCCAATCACCAAAATCGTTGTAAAATGTGGCAGATCATGCGTCTCTCGACCTGCCACGGTATTCTTATCTACGCGATCAGGCAATCTGTCTCGCCTAATAAGGAATAGCTGGTCAAGAATAGAATGGTTGAAGATCGCACGAAGCTGCAACCAGAAGTGAACATTGGGACCCTCGGCCACGTGGATAATGGAAAGAGTACGATAGTCCAAGCGTTGACTGGCGTATGGACTGGAAAGCATTCTGAAGAGTTGAGACGCGGCATTACGATTCGTGTGGGATACGCGGACGCGGCGTTCTACAGATGTCCAAATTGCAGTCCCCCAATCTGCTATACGACTCAGAAGAAATGTAGCGTCTGTAATGCTGAGACCAAGCTTGAGAGACTAGTGAGTTTCGTCGATTGTCCAGGCCATCACAGTCTCATGGTGACCATGCTGTCTGGCGCAGCTCTCATGGACGGAGCGCTTTTCATAATAGCCGCAGACGCAAAATGCCCTCAGGCGCAAGATCGTGAACATTTGATCGCTGCAGAGATCGCTGGAATTAGAAACCTGATAATTGTTCAGAACAAGATAGACCTCGTCACCAAAGAGCGAGCCCTAGAGAATTACAATGAGATAAAAAGCTTTGTAAAGGGTACAATTGCTGAGAATGCACCCATAATACCAATCTCAGCTCAGCACAAGATCAACATCGATGCGCTTTTAGAAGCCATAGACAAGGTCTTCCCAACACCTAAGAGTGATCCGGTGGCTTCACCAAAAATGTATGTGGTGCGCTCCTTCGATGTGAACAAACCAGGCACGGAGGTTGACGATCTTGTAGGCGGAGTTATAGGGGGATCCGTAACGCAAGGCGTGTTCATGGTGGGTGACGAAATCGAGATAAGGCCTGGTTTAAGGATTGAGAAAGGAGGCCGGGTGCATTTCGAACCTCTTTCCACAAGTGTTCGAAGCCTCTACATTGGAGGAAGCTCCGTGGAAGAGGTGAGACCAGGAGGACTTGTAGGAATTGGAACATCCCTTGATCCTGCCCTGACCAAAAGCGATGGGCTCGTAGGAAGTATTGTGGGAAGAATGGGGACTCTTCCCCAACCATTGGACAAGTTGACTCTTGAGGTGCAATTGCTGGAGCGAGCTGTTGGAACAGAGTCGCAGGTCGCAGTGGACAAGATAAAGACCAATGAAGCACTCGTTCTGAACGTCTTCACAACTGTCACCTCCGGCATTGTCACATCAGCAAGAGAGCAAGCAATAGACGTGAACCTCAAGAACCCTGTCTGCGTGGAACTTGGCTCCAAAGTTGCCATAAGCAGAAGAATTGGCGAAGGATGGAGACTAATAGGATTTGGAAAGATGAAATAGAACGAGAATCGTCTCCGTTACGCTCAGGTCATTCAATCAATCGAGTCTATAGAAATTGGCAATTAGAGTTCTCCTCGACACAAGCATATTGCTCACTTCATTGAAACAGCCTTTCGACATCATGAGTGAAACCGAGGAACTACTTCAAACCAAAGTCGAGTTCATTATTCTGAGACAGGTTCAGAACGAACTTCAGAAGCTTGCTACGAACCAAACCACGATTGGGAATCATGCTTCTCGCGCTCTTGAAATCACTCGAAAATGCAGACTGATAGACCTCGGACCGACGTCAGGAACCAGTGCCGATGAGGCATTGATCAAAGCGTCAAAAGAATTGAGAGCAATAGTGGCGACTGCGGACTCGCGTCTAAGGATGAGGCTTCGCACTCTGAAACTCCCAGTGCTGAGTCTCAGAGGTAACCGGCTGTACTGCGAACCGGAAACACCACAGTACTGGCCTTCAATGCTGTGACTGGCTTTTGATAGCGACTTCAGAAAAGGTATTTAAGGAAGCGTAGGTGCACGCCTGTAGATTAATACTAGATTATATCATCTTCCGAGTCTTGGAGTGCAGAAGCAATGTTTAGGTTACTGTCAGTTGAAGATGTGGTCAGGATTCCTCCGGAAAAATTTGGAAACCCAATCGACAAAGTCGCTCATGAACAGATTAAAATGAAATACGAGAACGTTGTCGATGAAGAACTGGGATATGTGATACTTGTGGTAGACGTCAATGTGGATGCTGTTGGAAAGATACTTCCAGGAGACGGTTCAACATATCACAAGGCTACGTTCAAACTTCTAACATTCTACCCGGAGATGCATGAAGTAGTCGAGGGAGAGATCGTCGAGGTTACAGACTTCGGAGCATTTGTCAGAATAGGACCTGAAGATGCACTTCTTCATGTCTCACAGGTAATGGATGACTTCATCGCATATGATGAGAAACATGGCGTTCTCATGGGAAAGGAATCGCAGAGAAGCGTTGGAAAAGGAGATGTGGTGAGAGTTAGGATAATTGCAGTTAGCTTTCCAAAGGGTGGAGCTGGAGGCAAGATTGGCGTAACGATGAGACAGCCATTCCTCGGCAAGTTGGATTGGATAAAGGAAGATGTGGCAAAGATCCACGGTGGTAAAGGAGAGAAATAGGTTTGGGAGATAAGGCCTGCAAGAACTGTCGGATGATCAGCGCTGGCCCAGTATGTCCCAATTGTAAATCAACAAATCTAAGTGACGATTGGACGGGTGTAGTTGTAATCATAGATCCTAGCAACTCGGAAATCGCGAAGAAGATGATTATCAAAACACCCGGCAAATACGCGATACGTGTAAGGTAGAGTCAATTCAATCAAAGCAACTCCATATTCTCGGAATAGAGATACGTCTGATTGTGGAAAAGAGATTTCACAGATGTGATCCGTTGCCCGAGCTTCTACTCACGTCAGCACTTCGAAGAAAGTTGAAGCACCCCTTAGGTAGACTGATCACAGGATCTTCAGAGACTATAGTTAGGACTCTTCGTCGACAGATCAAGAAGGATAGACCAAGGAGAGTCATATGTGTTGGAGACGCTGTTTCAAGGCTTTTCTCTCAGCATAGGCTTCAGAGTGATGTCCGCATCTTCGACAATGTCGAGATGAGACGAAGACTTCCTCCGACCAAGTTGGAAACTTCGGGCAGGATCTTCTTCACGGCGAACAAGCCTGGGACAATTGACATGTCCAGTTGGCATGCCGTGGGCGAGGCCATTGATGCCGGCGACTCTGTAGTAGTAGTGGATGGGGAGGAGGATCTGTTAACACTAGCTGCGATCGCTCAAGCTCCTATGAGTTCTTTCGTGGTGTACGGACAACCGAAAGTTGGAGTAGTACTTGTATCGGTCGACGGGAAACTAAGACGAGAAGTCGATTCAATGCTCAAGTCAATGCGTAAGTCTGAGTAGTCACTTCTCTTCTTTGATGAAATCTGTGTAACTGCATGATCCACATGTTAGTCTTGGGTTTGCTCCTTTGTGGTGAGCCATAATCGCGCCGCACCTTGGGCATTTCCTGTTCTTCAGAGTTATGGATCCCTTCTCGTAATTGTAGTTATATAATGTCCCTAATCCAGGGCGTTTCTTCTTTTTCTCTTTAGGCTTTTCTTCACTCATGGCGTTCACTTCTTGGCTTCAGCTGGCTTTGGGGCTTCTTTCTTGGCTTCCTTTTTCTCCGCCTTCTTCTCTGCCTTCTTCTCGGGGGGCTTTTCCTCTGCTTTTTTCGCCGCCGGTTTCTCTACAGGCTTCACTTCGACTTTTTTCTCTGCAGGTTTCTCTTCTTTCTTCTCTGGCTTTTCAGGCTTCGCAGGTGCCTCAGCCTTCTTTTCCGCAGCGGGTTTTGCCTCTTCCTTCTTCGTTTTCCTAAACTTCTTCCTTTCATCCGCTGAGAGGTTCCTGACCTTGATGTGAGCGGGGACTATTTGCGCGGCCGCGCCTTGATTATCATATAGTTCGATGTTGCAGATCGTTCCTTGGGTTCCGGTTCCGGTGATCATGTCGACTACGTAGAGGCTTTCTAGCTTTGCGTTGAACTTTTCCGCCAAAGCTTTTCTGGTTGAGAATCTCTCTGGTGTTCCGGCAGACGCATGGGAGATTTCGACCCTTATTTGCTTCCGTTTCATGACTGGGTTGTAGTATTCATTGAGTACTCTTATCTCCACTATCCTTTCCTCCTGTCTCTGCGCTTTCTGCACCAAGCTCTTTCAGTGGTTCAGGAGTCTGCGGTTCAGAAATAACCAGATTCAATTGATAGGTTTCTTCTGTTATCATCCGACCCCTCACAAGTTTTCTGCGCCTTTCACCTTTGCTTGTGGACTTGAAACCGACTCCTTCAGATAGTAGAACATACTTCTTGGCACCTCCATGAATGTTGGGCACCAGTGGAATTCCATCCTTGTCGCTTCCACCTGTGATCTTGAGTTTCTTCCCAGCCATTCCAAAGAGGGATCCGTCAACCTCGTCACCTAGCGCTCTTCCAACCAAAGGTCGCGCCTTCACTCCCTCAAGTTCTACGGTGGTTACCTTGCCACCCTTGGGATCTGATACCAGTAC
The DNA here is from genome assembly GCA_964549295.1 of uncultured Candidatus Bathyarchaeia archaeon. Lineage (GTDB taxonomy): Archaea > Thermoproteota > Bathyarchaeia > 40CM-2-53-6 > CAVXDP01 > CAVXDP01. The sequence goes on along the minus strand of CAZJUU010000001.1, from coordinate 25,031 downwards.
TTTCAACTTGATCCTTCAGCATTTTCGAATTGTCTTTCAGAGGCGTTCGATTCAAAGTTCGACTATGTCACTGAAAGTAGGCGTGTATACAGAATGGGTCCACTTATAAATTACGTTGTTCGATGTCCTCTCGCCGGTCAGGGTTCAGATTCCAATCACGGTCTTTTCTTTCAGTAGTTCTTCGAGGAAGGCAACCTCTTCGGTCGAGAGCTCACTTCTGAAGTTGGCTAGAAGTTTCCTTGCATGGTCTTCTGGAACCGAAACGGTAAGGACGTCGCCTTCCTTGATATGTCTTCCAACCACAGCTTCTTCTATTGAAATGGCCACTTGGTTTCCAGTCAACGCTTCTTCGATTTCCTTTCCTTTATCCTGAATTCTGTCTATCTCACCAATGGTTCGTCCGCCTTCCAAGACAAGTGGATACTTTCGCCTTATCCGGCCAGCCATTACTTCGACGCCTACGATTGCGGGTTTACTTCTTCTGAAAATGCATCCTGGCAGTATTCTTACCCTTCCCGGTCTGACTAGAAGGTCTAGTTCAGCTTTGATTCCCGCTGTCTTTTCCTTATCTCTCCACCTTGTGAAATCTTCAAGCATATGGTATATTATGTTCGCTTGAAAGATCGGAACCTTTTCTCTTGTCGCCTCTTCCGTTGCGTCTGGAAGAGTCTTTACATTGAAGGCTAATACGACTCCGAGCAGGCGATCTTTTCTTAACACAGTCTCTGCTTCAACCACTTCTCTTCTTGACACATCACCGACGTCAGCCAACCTTATTGGAATTCCCAAGACCTCAAGTGATGTTGTAATTGCTTCCAGTGATCCCAATGTATCTGCCTTAAGGACCACACCCATTCTGTCGGTCTTTATCCTAAGCTTCTGAACTTCATCTCTTATCTGGGAAGCGAACCTTCCTGAGCTTTCGCCTTCCTGAATGGCGAAGATTGGAGACCCCGCTAATGCTTCGTCGAGGTTTGGTGCAGCGATCTTTATTCCAGCCGCAGCCGCTATTTCCTCAACATTAGAGAATTTGTCCCTTGGATCTCTAATCTCGTCCAAGGGTTTGGGGAGGAGAATTGCCCTCACATACGTCTCTATTACGTCTTGTCGTCCGCCGAGAACGATTCTCTCTCCAACTTTGAGTATCCCATCATAGATGATGGCATTAACGGTGACACCTAGACCCGGCTCCTCCTTCACTTCAAGAACGGTTCCCTTTGCAGGCCCAGCTGTAGTCGTGAGATCCTCTTTCATAAATGTCTGAGTCAAGCCTACGAGTGTGGAAAGTAGTTCAGATACACCTTCGCCAGTCTTTGCACTTGTTGGAACTATTGCCACATTGGTTCGAAAGTCTCTGACTCTGTCAAATCTTTCAGAATTGAATCCCAGTCTCGAAAGCGACCCCAATATTCTATACACGTATTCATCTAGGTTGGTCTGGATTTCAGGTGCTTGTTTGGCCAAAGCCTCAGCGAAAGTTCTACCTTCAACAGATCTCCATCCTTTTATCATGTCAATCTTGTTAGCCGCAACAACAAAGGGCGTGCGTCTAGCCTTCAGAATGTTTATCGATTCAACTGTCTGCGGCTCAACACCCTTAAGCACATCCACAACCAAGACCGCAATATCGGCAGCTGATCCCCCACGTCTTCTAAGATTGGAAAAGGTCTCATGCCCGGGGGTGTCAACGAAAAGTATCCCAGGAACAACAATCTTGAATTTCAATTGCTTCAGTAATTCCCCGCAACGACGTTCCAATGTCTCTGCGGGAAGCATACTTGCGCCAATCCACTGAGTAATCGCGCCTGGCTCTCTCGCCGCTACAGAGGTCCCCCTTATCCTGTCAAGCAAGGTCGTCTTGCCATGATCGACATGACCGAGGACCGCAACTATGGGATGACGTAGCGGCAAGAACTATTCCACCTAGGTAACGGCATCGTCTAATAATGTGACTCAATTTAAACGTTTCAAGACGATCATCAATAAATCATTGGGACCACTATGACAACTATGGAAGTGAAGGCGTTCTCTATAGAAGAAGAGAAATTGAACCACGAAACGTTTTGTTGTTCATTGATGAGGAAAATAATCTGAGTTACTGTTTCAGGTCTTGGTCGATTCCTTGGAAAGAGCTTCGATCTTCGAGCCATACTTCTCCTTGTAGGATTCGAGACAGACCTTGCAGCAGAAGTATCGGTCTCTTTCTCCCACTCGAAGCCTTTGTGGTTCACCTTCGATCTTTCCATTACAATAGTCGCAACGTAGGCGGATCCCCAAGCTTGGACGCACTACTACGCCTTGTTCTTCCTTAACGATCCTGGTAATCACGTTTGATGAAATGAGTTCCACGTCTTGAAGTCCAGCTATCTTTTTTGTAAGAAACTCTTGGAGAGATTTCATACTGTCAGTAACGACTCGAATCGTGAGGTTGCTCTCACCTGTGACCATGAAGACGCATCTGACTTCTTCCATTTCAGCAAGGCGCGAACTTATCTCATCAATCTTCGATGTGTCGACTTTCAGGTTGATGAGAACGAACACTCCATGCTCGATCTTGTCTGGGTCCAGAATTGGCGATATCTTCTTTATGACACCCATGTCGAAAAGCCGTCTCAGTCGGCTCTCAACGGTCGGTGTGCTAACTGAAACGATCCTAGCAATCTCGCGCAGGGATCTTCGGCCGTCTTCCATGAGGGCTCTTAGAATACCCGCATCAGTCGCATCGAGCTTCACCGACAACCCACACTACCTGCGAATAGATACATTTGCATCCAATTTAATATCATCTGTGAAGGCTTCATCTCCCACCACCTGAACAAACATGTTTGAGATGAAGCTTCTTGACAGTGCGACCCCCCTACGGGGGGTGGGGGTATTGCAACTAGTTCCTCTGCCTCTCTAGGAACGGCGCAAGGTTGCCTAGGTTCGGAGTATGTCTATTTCCACGTTTCCATGAAGAGAAACTGCTTCTCGGTTGGCTTAACGTAGGACAGTATCTCCTCTTCCTTGAAGAAGATCTTCATTTCTCTCTCGGCGTTCTCTGGGCTGTCGGATGCGTGTATGCTATTGCATGTCGTTTCCAGAGAGTAGTCGCCTCTAATTGTTCCAGCCTCAGCCTCTGCGGGGTTGGTAGAGCCGACCATTTTTCGGACTACGTTCACTGCGTTGGGGCCCTCAACAACGAGTGCAACAATTGGACCTGAGGTTATGTGTTCAACAAGCTTGTTGAAAAAGGGTTTTCCTTTGTGCATTGCATATAGTTCCTGAGCCTGCTTCTCCGTTACCCACAACAGTTTCATGGCCGCGATGACGAAACCTTTCCTTTCGAATCTGGATAGAACATCTCCGGCAAATCCCCTCATGACCGTTTCTGGTTTGAAGAAAGTGAAGGTTTTCTCCAGCATTTCTCAAGCCTCAAAATGAGTTTGCTACTTGCCGCGTTCTTTCTTGCCGTAGTAGATCGTCCACTTCAGTTTCCTCGAGTCTCTTCCTAGGTTGAGCATACTCTTTCGACACTTGGACGAGCAGAAGTACATTATTGTGCCATCGTTTTTGACGTACATAACGCCCCGGGCGGGCGGATAGCCTTTTCCACAGAATGAGCATTTGTACGTCTTTGGCATGTGCGTCAGCTCTTAAGACTATTTGATCTTCTTGGCTTCTCTTTCCGTTTCCCTCAACATCAGAATGTCTCCAAGCTTGACCGGTCCTCTGATGTTTCTGGTTATGATTCTTCCCTTGTCCTTACCTTCAAGAATTCTTACTCTGACCTGAATGACCTCGCCCGTTACGCTGGTTCTTCCAATGACCTGCGTCACTTCGGCTGGAGTTAGAACCTCTTCAACCTTCGCCTTGGAACTACTCATGCCTTAGATCCGCCGCTCTTCCTCAGGTTCTCAGCTGACTCCGTCAGTTCCTTCAAGGAACTTGAGGCTTCACCAGCGTCGACTATAGAAATAGCTGCGCAACCAACATCAAGTCCAGCTGATTTCCCTAGCTCAAGCTTGCCTGGAACGTAGAGGTAAGGTATCTTCCTCTCTTCGCAGAGTATTGGAAGATGAGCTACAACCTGTGGTGGTTCCACATCTTCAGCTATGAGAACTAACTTCGCGATTCCTCTCTCGATAGCTTTCGTTGACTCATTAGTTCCTTTCCTTATCTTTCCAGAGTCTCTTGACACCTGTAGAACCTGAAGAGCTTTGTCAACTACATCTTTAGGAACTTCGAATTTAACGAAGAAAGCCTTCGGCATTTGTTTCACCCTCATTGGCCTTGCAGATGCTCTACACGTTCAGAGTCTATTTTATGAATGTTTCTATGACACAAATCCGAAAAAAGATCCTATCAGATCTCTTTGGAATCTATGCGGCCCCAAATGGATATAAGAATTCACAGTCATTCCTACAATTGATCCCTAAGACATTGGATCTAGATACGCGATGATTGAAGAATCCGAGATCGCCGGAATCATCAACAAGATTCACCCATTCACATTGATCCTATTCTGGATGCGTGACAAGTCCGTTTACGGAGTCTACAAGCTTGGACATGGACACATAGCCTACTTCAAGCTTCCACAAGAGGTAGCGGCGAAGAGTTCGAAACAACAACTGCTTCATCATATACACGTTGAAAGCAACCACCCTCACCCAGAAAGTCTGAGCATTGATGAATTCATTGCGGGAATCAAGAGAACGAAATTGAGAAAGATTTGGCTCACAAGAAAAGGCGGCAAAGCTTTCGACGCGGCATTTCTCACACTGAAGGAGCTGAAGGAATTTCTGCAACTGAGCTCTCAATAACAATTCAAGGTCGCGTAAGACTATTCCTTTCACTTTCGACCACGTCTATAAGTTAAATAGAGTTATCCACTGACTTTTTCTGCAGGCAGAAAACACATTGTAGATTTGATTCCATGTTCAGAAGGATGTCTTCACATTGGAACCATCATATTTGAGTTCTCAAATTCGAAGAACTGGTGACCTTCTCAGAAGCGGTGCTGAAGAGAGGGTGACTGACTACTACAGACGTTTTGAGTCAGTTAAGGACATATATCATAAGTTTCTCCATAACTTCATCGCGTCAAATTTTTCCGGCTCAAAAGCATATGAAACCGCAAAGGAACTGTTTGGGTCAGACACCATAAGATTCGCAGCCGTCGATGGAACTGAATATGCACGTCAATTGCAGGAGTTAGTCATTTTCTTCGGAGGATCCTGCGCCTCGCTTGGAACCATCAAATTCAGAAAATCTAGTGGACCAATCGTAGAGTATTCAGACAGGATCATTGAGTATGGCAAAGGAATATCGAGTTGCATACCTCTACACGTGAGCGATATCCCTGACATAGACAAGTCTCCTGCCTTGGCGAAGTCACATGATGATCAAGCTGTTTTTGATAACTCGAAGATAGCTGATTGGATCATGGCGTTTTCAGAGTTCTATCTTGCGTATCGAATGATTACAGATGAGAAAGTACACGTGCTTCTCATGGACAGAACTCTCTCAGGAGAACATTCAGCTCTACTCTCAGACACAGCCAAGTTTGGAGGAGTTGAAAAGAACAGTGGTCTTCTGGGGTTTGATCTGGATGGAGTCCAGATAGATCGCTACCACCTGGCCTTTGGAAGAGGAAGAGTGGCAAACTCAGTCCTCGATCTTCCACCGTCTCGAGGTGACTACCTAAGACATCGTCTCATGTATCTTCTTGAAATACATGGAGAGTTGAGTCTCGAACAGATCTGTTCGAGACTTCACATAGACGACCCTAAACGAAAAAGCAGAGTTGGTGCACTACTGGATTCAGGCGTTAGAGCTGATGTTATAGAAAGAACAAGTGGCGGCTACATGCTTAACGAGAGATACGTGGGCACATGGAATTGCTTGAAGAAACTCGTGGTTAAGATTGGAGATCGATTGTTTCTCGGTCAAGGCGCGGAAGATACTGGAAACCCTATGCTGCTGAAGAAGAAGACTGGAAGAGCGTGGCTTACGACTGTGGATCTAGCATTTCTCACATTGTTCTGCTTGTACATGATAATAGAGGAGTCTTGGAAGCAAAGAGTCCTATTGATTGGATTGACAAAGGACACGTCCGCCAGAGACTTCATGAGACAGGTTCTTACCGTATGCACAATGAACAACGTTCTAGATTTCGATGTCAATTTGGATAGGGTGCGAGAGGCACCTAGCACTGACAGAATGTTTCTCCAATCGGTCTCCGTCTCTAATCACGAGGTGATTACTGTTCCTTGGGCGCTGATAGAATATGATTCAGCCTTCAAGACCATAGTGCCATATCTTGAAGAGACTGTGAAACCAATGTTTGTCAGTGGCGCCACAGCAAATCGAATAGTTCAGATGGAGAGACTGTTTCTAAAGTCCTATATTCAGCTTTCCCAGAGTGATTTCGATCCGAAACTGAGAAGCAACGTCTTGCTGATTGATAGACTGGTCTACCCAGATTATGATTTGAGGGAAGAGACGAGCATTCAGTTTAGACACGAATATGGATCAACTGAAGAACCAGTGACCGTCCTGATGTACAAGCGTAGAGATGTCGAGAACCCCATCCAGAACTTGGTTATGACGATTCTTAATTCCATGTGTGACCGAAGCATCCCGGAGATGTTCGGTCACAACAAACCACTCTTCATCGCAGACAATGCAGCGAAATGGAGTTTCAGAGAGTTCAAGAGGATTGTAGATGCTACTCAAGACTGGATCTTGAATAGCAGGAACCTTAGAAAGTTCACATTTTATATGGACACATTCCGAGAAAGGAGGGCACGGTATGAGTACACTAGAAGAAGATCAGCGTAGGTATTTTGTAGATTTTGACAGCCGATTCAAGGCCAGACTCGCAGCTGTTATTCCAACCAGAAATCTTGAGGGAACATATACCGGCAAGACCTTAGGTGCATCCGCACGCTATACCTGCCAAATCAAGGTTGAGTATCACAAGGACCTCATGAGGCTCGTAGAAGAAGGAATGCTTCTAGCAACAAGGAATTTCAAGTCTACACAGGGCAGTGGAGAAAGATACACCCTAACAGAGATCTCTCGAATCCACCCTGAACATTATGGCCTCAGAGGCCTCTCTGACCAGAGTTACTACCCCATGCAGTTTGAGATAATCCAACAATCAGTCTCGGATTGGGACTCCAACGATAAGTCAACCATGATGATTCAGATCAGCGCTATACCAATCAACTACGACCTAGTAATGAGACCCGGCAGAGAACCTGAGTATATCCGCGGATTCTCATATCCAATAGTGGCGGAGAACGCATACCTTCTGAACAAGGACATGATCAACCGAATGTACAACAGGCGAGTACTGCAAAAGTTGGCGACCACAACAAAGAAGCTTGAGTCGAAACCCCAAGCTCGAGAAAGCCCGAGACTTGGCACAATAAAGATGTTTGAGGGCAGCCTCGAGAGGATACCGATATTTGTAGACTTTGAAAACCTCGTCAGGTATCATTTTGGAATATTCAGTTTCACAGGTGGAGGAAAATCGAACCTTGTCTCAAACATCGTCAGGAGACTCATCTATCACGGAAGAAACACGAAGATCATAATATTCGACATATCTTGCGAGTATCCATTCCTCCTCATGGATGTCTTCGCGGATCCAAACGTGGATTCAAGAATAGTGCTGGAGGCACCTGTCCAGACTTCTGAGCAGCTACTCATGTCCGTGGTGAAACCTAGAGATTTCCACGTGGACGAGAAGATTGAACACGTATTCGACACCATATGCAGCCAAAACAAGATATTCAACTACACCAGGCCGAGATTCAAGATTCCTACATACGCCCAATTCATCTCTGAAATCAATGAACAGGCTGGAGAGATCACTGGAAAAGCCACATACAAAGATGCCTTGGAAAGCATACGCCAAGCCGTTTTCGACTATCAAAGGATGAAGGGGCTAGATGACGGTCAACCAATTGATGAAGAGTTCGTCGGCTATATTGATCAGAAAGGGAAGGAAGCTGTTGAGAAATTCAAAGTCAGTGAGAAAAGCAACGTGTACGGCTGGGCCACTACACGCTCATCACTGATTGAAGTGATTCAAAGAGCAAGGGAGACAGATGAGAGACGGAGAAGAAGTCTTACAACTGAGAAGATAATTGAACTCGTTGAAGGGCCTGTCCAACTGATGTGCCTGTCAATCGCCGATCAATTCATAATAAAGGAGCTGGCGGTTGACCTCAGCAACGAATTCCTCAGAAAGAGAAAGAAAAAGTTCAGAGTAGAACCACTTGTCCTATTCGTATTCGATGAAGCACAAGAATTTGCCCCCGCGCTAGGCGACGCCAGAGGCATAGACAGAGACTGTTCCGAAAGGGTTGAGGTTCTTCTGAGACAGGGAAGAAAATACGGCCTAGGCGGATGTTTGGCCACACAGAGAATAGCTTACCTGAACACAAATGCGCTTCAGCAGCTTCACACGTATTTCGTGGGAACCCTCCCGAGACCGTATGATCGGAATTTGGTCAGCGAAACGTTCACAATAGACCAAAGCATCCTTGAGAAGACACTTGAGTTTGCACCCGGTGAATGGTTGCTTTCCAGTTACATAGCCACAGGCATGGAGAACGTTCCCATATTCATCAAGGCTGACAATGCGGAAGAAGAAATAAGAAATGCATTGCCCGCCAGTTCCTAGATTCATCAACCAATCATTCATGAGCAAAATACAGTCTGACACGGCCATCGGAGACTTCGTCAACCCTTGCGAATCCGAATCTCGTCAACTGAATAACCTTTCCTATTGGCTCGTTCAACAACATTGGCTCACCAAGCCCCTTCGAGATTTCTGCTGTTGGCATCACGACACTGGCTTCTAATGATCCGTCCCTGGGAAGCCAGTGAACAAGGGGAGCGTTGAATTTCCTTGACTCTTCATGGGTTTCGCTGTGAAACTTGGCTTCACATAGTGACGGCCCAGTCTTCAAGATCTCTATATTGAAAAGCTCCATCAATCTGACAACCTTGCCTTCCCCGAGTAACTTCTGATCAGATCCTGACACGACAAGTCTTGCCAAACCATCTTCAGGTTTGACGTCGATTTTCCTGGTTCCTCTCTCCGGATGGCTTGGATGCAGAGATGGAGTTGATACATATTCGCGGTTGACGCCCGTAACATCTAGCGGAATCGGATCTTCAACGTAGAAGTATCGATTCGACACCGGATCGACGATCTTCCTGTTGTAGGCGTATATGTTATCCCAACTAAGCGTTGCATCCACAGGTCTAGGTCCAATATCCACGACCACTTTTCTTAGGCATTCAGGCGTTATACCTCTTCTTCTGAGAGCCATCAAAGTCGCCAGTCTGGGATCGTCAAACCCATTCACTTGACATTCAGAAAGGCTCTTCAGAATCTTCGATTTGCTAAGTTCCGCCCCAGTTACCTTGAGTCTGCCATAGTGTATGGCTTCGGGATAGCTCCATTCAAGATAGTCATACATGTACTTCTGACGGACCGTGTTTGTGAAGTGTTCTTTCCCACGAATTATATGTGTAATTCCAAGCAGGTGATCATCAATACCTGCAGCAAAGTTGTACAACGGCCAAACACAATACTTTGCTCCCACCCGTGGGTGAGGATTCTTTTCAGGATCGATCAGCCGAAGCGCAGGCCAGTCGATGACCGCTGGGTTCGGATGCTTCAGGTCGGTCTTCATCCTGACCACTGCTTCTCCTTCGCCATACCCGCATTCGATCATCTTCTCCCATCTGACCATCTGATCGGAAATGGAAAGATCTCGACATGGGCAGGGCGTTCCGGCCGAGATCCTTGAGATAAAGAGCTCTTTGTTGCAGGTGCATGCGTAGGCACCTCCCATCTCAATGAGTCTCTTGGCAAGCTCGTAGTAGATTGGAATTCTGTCGCTCTGGATGTATTCTTCATCCCATTGGCAATCCAGCCAGCGTAAGTCTTCACGAATCATTTCGTAGAATTGAAGAGAAGATTTCTTCAGTCGAGGATCCGTATCCTCAAACCTTAGGATGAACTTTCCTTTGTACATTCGAGCGTAATCGTGGGATAGAATTATGGCTCTAACTGAACCAAGGTGAAGGACGCAGTCTGGGTTGGGTGAAAACCTCGTTACGATGGTTGTGAAATTCTCAGCTTTTGGAAGAGGCGGAAGCGTCTTCTCCTCCTTCGCTTTGTCCACTTTCAAGAGTTCAGGCCATTTCTTCTGGATCTCATCGATCTGTCTGTCATATGGGATCGAGTTTACCTCGTTCACAATGCCTGTGACAAGACTCGTGACATCTTTCGCGGAAGACCTTAGATCGGGTCTTTCAGTAAGGATGCCCCCTACAACTGGACCGATTTGAGCTTTTCCGGAGTGTCTTGCAGCGTTGAGAAGCGCTAGCTTCCTAGCCAATGTCTCAACATCATCAAGTTCAGATCCAGTCATTACTATCGGCCTTTCGTATTCTCAGTCTCTCTTGGACAGCCTACAGTCTAATTGTGATTATCACGAAGGCTATCACAGAGATAAGTACAGTTGGAATTGTTGATAAGGCTACGAGTTTGCTGGCACGATAGATAAATTCCGTCATATTCTTGAAAAGGCTCAGTCCTAAAGTCTTGACTTGGGTCTCTAATGAAACAGATGATGTTTCACTGTCCTGCAAGTTCTCTTTTGCTTTGGAAAATACGGCGGTCACCTTTTCCATTAGAATACTTTCGTCAATTGCGTCGCCAACCGGATGGTACCCCAGCTTGGCCGACACGATTCCGTTCACTACGTGCGTATCAGTTGTCATGATCTCGCCAGATTCTATCCCGAGCTCTTTTACGACATTGAGAAGCTTCTCTCTCAAGCCGGCCTTCATGTTGTTTCCGTCGATTATTAGATAACCTGACAATTGACCTGCAACATTCACGACGATGGCGACGAGACCTCCTGGTCCGATTCCCTGTGCCGGAGTAAACTCGTTCAAATCGATTCTGGCAACCCCGACTTTGAACGGAAATGATGGTTCCCTATCCGCCATCTCAAGAGCTTGACTTGCTGACTTGACTATGTCTCTCTCGTCCTTTTCATCCAGAACCTTCGCATGCTTGATTGAATTGTGAGCGTCAACGAGTGCTACACGCTTGAAGAATCTTCTTCCTGATGATGCCAGTTCAATCCCCAGTTTGAGAGGAATATCTTCCATATCCTTTGGAGAGAGAGTTATAGTTACAAGGGCGCACTCTCCAAATACCTGACAACTTGCCGTGGCGTTTCCAGAGTTCACTCTAACGAGTCGGGTAGCATTCGATTGAAAGCTAGAGAATTCCGACAGATGCGTGATTTCTCTGATAACCTTTCGATTCTCTTCCTGAGACACCAAGTTCATCTCATGACCTGATATTCCATGAGGAACCCCTACGATGGCGTTCTTGTCCTTTCCTAAAGCTTCTTGAATTAACTGAGGGAGGGCGCTGCTTCCCACGTTTAGGAATGGCCCTGGATGAAAGTTTGATACTACCATGATGCTCTCAGCGCAACGGCTGCCCTTTTGTCTGAAACCCAGCAGCGTGGTCTTCAAGCTCTGCTCTGAACTGATCTTTTCGAGTTGCCTTTCGAGAAGGTCACATCTTCTATCAAGCCAATCTAGCAAGAACCCTCTAAACATGTCGAGGGGAGAAGTCCCAATCTTCTTGAGACCTTGTTTCTCAAGGTACGAAATAGTCATCCCAACATATGTGAAACTGATGGCCATGCTCACCAAGAATGCGAGAACACTCTCAACCGTAGAGAGTTGGAGAACAATGGATGCCGAAGTGACGCAGAGAAGAGGTTCCAATGCTACTGAGAATGATTTGGAAATTGTGCTCGTCGATGACATTGAGAACAATGAAATTGCCCGGAATGGAGCAACAAGAAATATTCCAAGGTAGAATGGATCGCTTGGAAATGTGAAACTATGAAAGACCTTGCCAGCAAATGTTCCTACAATCATTAGTCCAATCCAAATCCAAGATGAGAATAGTGACAACGCAAAGCATCGACGGAGATTGAAAAGCGGGTCGCTTCTCAATGCAAGAACATGAATTGTTGATACAGCTACAATTGACGGAAGCGCAAATACAAGCATACCGACCTTGACGCCTTCCACAACGCTGGCCGACGAAGCTAAGTGGGAATAAAATGCTAGTGCGCATCCTACGACGTCAACTGTCAATAATGCGAAGAGAATTTCTGACAAAGTGGGAAAGGCGAATTTGCGGACAAAATTGTAGTATGGAGTTGTAGCTTTGACTCGAAGATAGTCCTTGTAGCTCATCTAGTGTATCGCCGAGGAAATCATTTTGGGAATCTGTCTAGCAGCTAGATTCACATGAAATACGACCCGTTCATGTCATCAGAGCCCTTGCGACTTTTATCGCGAGGACAGGGTGTTTCAATAATGCCTTCGCGGCTCTTTCCAAGTTCACTCCGTTTGCGATATCCAATATGTCCTCTCCCTTAAGGACCTCTGCCATGATGTTCAGCTCACTATCGGAAAGTCGTTCTATCACTCTTAGGGCCTTGAGACTCTTCATTATCCTGTCAGCCCATATCTTGTTGAATTCAATTATGTACTCTGAAAGTCTTCTTTGAGTAAAATTCTGTTCTAATACAGCTTCCGCCGCCACTCTGCCCGCAATCCGACCTGCCACGGCGCTTGTGTGGATTCCAGCTCCAGTCAGAGGAATTACGTGACCGGCGGCTTCACCACATATCATCACATTGTCGCTGACGACTTTATCAAGTTGACCGCTTACAACAACTGGTGCTCCTCCAACATTCAGAATCTTGGAATCCGCAAAGATCTCAGGATGTTTCTGTAGGAACTTGTCTAGATAGAGCTTGGCCGGTTTCCCTCTCACACCAACTCCGACATTAGCGAGACCTTTGCCCTTGGGAAATACCCATAGATAACCCCGTGGTGCGACCTCATTCCCCAAGTAGAAATGTAGCTCATGCTCATTGTCAATTCTGCAACCCTCAAGTTTGTACTGAATGCACGATATGAATTCCATCTTACTCGTGTCAAAGAACTTCCTTGCAACCACTGAACTGAAACCGTCGCATCCTAGGGCGATCCTCGACAACAAAGTCTGGGTTCCGCCGTTATCTTTTGCAATGGTCTTGATGAAACCTCCATCACGCTGAACATCAACAACACAGGCGCCAAACCTTATTTCAGCCCCTCCCTTTGTAGCAGCTTCTGCAAGGCTCTCAAGATACTTCCTCCTGTCAAGAATGTGTCCACCCTCTTCGCCCATCAGTTCACCGGAGACCTCAACATTCTTACTTTCATCGGGAGCATAGACTCTAGCGCCGAAAATCTCGTTTACAACGAATTCTTTAGAATTCAACTCACACGCTCTGAGGCCTTTGTCAGAGATTGCTTCGGCGCAAACCTTCTTCCCCAATGCTCTTTCCCGTTCTAGAACTAGGACTCCTACGCCTTTCTCAGCAGCTTCTCGAGCTGCGAGAAGACCCGCCGGTCCAGCACCAATAACTATCACATCAGGGTTCTGCATCTGAACAACCCACTTGAGTCGAGTCTAAGACACTCTTCCAGTTTCACACATCTCAATTTAAAGTTGCATGCATTCTCCTGAAACAATCCCGACCCGCTCAATTGAACCAAAACATAAATGAGTCACTTGACAATGGACAAGTCGTTTCATGAAAGATACGTCGCAGAATGTACGTCCATCAAGAAAGTAGTCTAATTGAATGGCCTAGTGAAATGAATGGCTCGACCCGCTGGAATCCTGCAGTTGATTCGACCTGTTAACTGCATCATGATGGGCTGTGCGGTACTGGTTGGTGAGTTGATTGCACTCTCAGGATTATGGCCCTCATTTCGCGCCCTACTTGGATTTCCTGTGGCATTTCTCCTGACAGCTGCAACAATGGCCTTGAACGATTACTATGATCGATCTATTGATTCAATCAACAATCCGAAAAGACCGATTCCATCAGGCGCTGTTTCTGCTGCAACAGCTCTACTATGCACGTTCCTCTTTTCAGCAACCGGAATCTTGATATCGGCTCTGGTGAATCTTCCGGCGCTCTTAATTGCAGCAGTCTCTCTCGTGTTTATGGTCTATTACAACACAATAGGAAAGAGAACCGGCTTTTTCGGCAACGTTATCGTAAGCAGCTGTGTCTCGCTTCCCTTCATCTTTGGAGGGTACGCTGTTGAGAACATGAAGCCTCTATTGTGGATATTTGCGTCGATAGCCTTCTTGTCGAATCTTGGAAGGGAGGTAGTGAAAGGGGTGGCTGATGTCGAAGGTGATAGGGAACATAACGTTAGGACCCTGGCAGTCTTGTTTGGACCGAGAACCGCTTCATTCGCAGCATCGGCCTTATTCATAGCAGCGATTGGTCTTAGCATTCTTCCACAAATCTTCAAACTAGTTTCAGCATATTATCTTCCCGCGGTTTTCATATCTGACCTTGGTTTCGCTAGTTCCGTTCTTTCATTTCTCAAGAACTTTTCAGCTGACAACGCTAAGGTTGTCAAGAATAGAATTCTGATCTGGATGGCCCTTGGACTTTTGGCTTTTCTAGTCGGCTCATATGGTCCGAGTGTTGGAATCTAGGCGCTTTAAACCAGCATAGAAGCCTATATATTCTCAGAGCAGCTCACCCTACTGTCGGTGATACAGTATGAAAAGAGCGAGAGAAGGCATAGCGCTCTTGGGCGCAAGGGGTCGAAGGAAGCTTTCCAAGAATGCTTTGAGCTCCATGCCCGAGGAGATTATTGAAACGTTCGCTCGCCTTCCCAGAGTTTTCAAGAAGTGGGATATTGACCGCGTTTTGGGCGACAGGATATCCCGAAGTATGAAATGGAGGTACCTTCAGAGAATGGAGAAATTAGGCTTAGTTAAGCATGCCAGCAAGAAATGTTACAGGAAGACTTACGACAGGGTCTCAGACTGGCTTGAGAAAGAGTTGGTTCCAAAAATAAGAAGAACAGAATTCGTGGCAAGTCTTCCATCTTGGCAACCATGACCGAATTCTATTTCTTCACCAGTTGATCCAGAATCTCCTTCGCCCTGTCCATTCTGACTTTCTTTTCTTTGACCATAACTTCCGCCACTTTATCGACCAAGTCTCCAGTCGCCCCTACCATTGCCGCAACATTTCTTGCATGGAGTTTCATGTGTCCCCGTTGTATCCCTTCCGTAGCAAGAGCCTTCAGCGCAGCCAAGTTCTGTGCCAAGCCAACGGCGGCTATGACTTCACCAAGCTCTGTGGCTGTCTTCACTCCCAGAATCTTCTTCGTCACTTTCGCAACGGGATGAACTGCCGTTGCACCACCTATGAGTCCGACCGCGACGGGAAGTTCTATGCATCCGACCAAGTCTCCGTCACTATTCTTCTCCCATGTCGAGAGCGGTTTGTAGCATCCGGTTATTGCGGCATAGGCGTGGGCACCTGATTCCACAGCTCTAGTGTCGTTCCCAGTTGCTAGAACCACCGCTGTCACTCCATTCATTATTCCTTTGTTGTGAGTGGCACAACGGTATGGGTCGGTGGCAGCAAAGGCATAGGCAGTAACAACTCCATCGACGACGTCTTCGCCTCCAAGAGCTTCCTTGTCGAATATTGCCCTTGCTCGCATCAAGCGTTTTGTAGCTAAGTTAGAGATGATTCTGAGATATACTCTTCCACCGGTTATTCTTTCGATGATTGGAGCTACAGCTTCTGTCATTGTGTTAACGGCGTTTGCTCCCATAGCGTCTCGACAGTCGACGTGGAGCTCCGTTATCACCATGGGCCCAACATGAGTATCTAGTACCTTGACATTCAGGTCTTTTGCGCCTCCTCCGTTGGAAACCAAGACTGGATCCTGATCATTCGACTTTTTCAGGATCTCCTCTCTGGCAGCGTAGATCGCCATGCGTGCTCCATGCGGATCCTTGACTCCTACAAGCTGTATTTGTCCAATCATCACTGGGCCTGTGCTACTCGTTGTAAAACCGCCTTTTACTCTCGCGATTTTTGCAGAGTTACTAGCGGCGGCCACGACTGAGGGTTCTTCAATTGCCATAGGGACCAAGTAGTCCTTGCCGTTGATCAGAAAGTTCACAGCTATTCCAAGGGTGACCGGCATCACGCCGACGACGTTCTCAATCATGCGGTTTGCTTGATCCATTGGCAGTGCTCCCGTTGATCCGAGGATTTTTGTCTCGTCATCACTTAGCCCCGCAAATTCCTTCACAACATTCAGTCTCTCACTTGGACTCAGTTTGTAGAAGCCTGAAATATCTGACGTTCTTGTTGTCATGTCAAATCATCCTCCATTCCGAATTCACAACGAATTGACAGATGGGCCTACTTCTTCAAAGAGAATAGTTGATTAAGATTGTTCTTCAAGTTGAATTCGTGTTCATCAGAATTTGCTCTGTGAAGCTAGAACGAGGATCGTTTTGCATACGCGCCCGTGTCGAAACCTCTCTCTGACAGCCATTCCCGCGTCGAACCTGTTACCACAACCGGCACTTTTTTCAGATCTGCGATGTTCTTTGCTCCCGCTAGGAACATAGCAGTCTTCAACTCCTCGATGATCGTTCTGAGTAGGTTTTCGACTTCTCTTGATCCCTTAAGCGCTGGACGAACTAGAGGTAATGCAAGGCTGCTGACAGACGCTCCGAGCGCTATTGATTTGGCGATGTCGAGTCCACTTCGAATTCCTCCTGAGGCAATAACTGTAGTCGTTGTTGACGCAACAACCTCGACGAGGCTAGCTGCTGTCGATATTCCCCAGTTCCAGAAGGTCTCTCCCAGCCTAGCATGCAGTCTGTCGGAGATTTGCTTGGCTCTATAGTATTCGACTCCAGCCCAGCTTGTTCCGCCGGCTCCTGAGACATCGATCCCGCTCACGCCGATCTCCACTAGTTTCTTAGCAACATCCGATGATATCCCCGCCCCAGTCTCTTTCACTATCACAGGAACTTTGACAACCCTGACAACTTCACCTATCTTTTCTAGAACAGTCTGGAAACAAGTCTCTCCTTCATGTTGCACAGACTCTTGTAGTGGGTTCAAATGGATGTAGAGCCCGTTAGCATCAATCATTTCTATGGCTGCCTTTGCAGTCTCTATGCCATTGCCTTTGACAAGCTGTGGGCAACCAACATTGGCTAGAACAAACGCGTTAGGCGCCTTCTTCCTTACTATATTGTAGGTGTATGCGAGACTTGTATTCTCAAGCGCCGCTCTCTGGCTTCCGACGCCAATTCCTAAACCCAACTTCTCCGCCGTTTCAGCCAGAACAGAATTGATTTTTCCAGCCTCAGGAGTTCCACCAGTCATAGGACCAATTATGATTGGCGCCATCAACTGATGACTGAAGATAGCCGTTGATGTTTCCACATCATTCTTGTCGATTTCTGGTACTGCTTTGTGAACTATGTAGACGTTTTCGAATCCTGTGGATCTTTCTGATTCCACATTCTTCCTAGCACTAATTCTGATGTGCCCTAGCTTTCTCGCTTCGATCTTTGTTCTCATATCGAATCAATTCCGAAAAGGGAAAATGACTGTCATTGCCGTCTTACTCAAGCCAGGCTTTGACGCCTTCCCTATCCGTCTTGACAGTGAAAGGTTGTCCGCCCGACTTGGCTATTTCTTCTGCCACTTTTTCTTCCTCGTTTTGGTCCACAAGAGCGATCATACAGCCGCCTCCGCCTGCACCAGTGAGTTTGGCCCCAAGAGCTCCACTTGCTTTCGCAGACGAGATAAGCGTCTCGAGCTTCGTGTTTGAGACTCCTACCCTCCTCAGCAAATCATGGTTCTCATTCATGAGCTTACCAAGATGCAATAGGTCCCCTTTTTCTATGGCTTCTTTTGCTTGAACTGAAATCTCACCTGCTTGGGTCGCGATAACGTTGAATTCTTGAGGATGTTCTTGAGACATTATCCGCACCTTCATGACTTGTTCTCCGGTAGATCTGGCGATGCCCGTATTCCCTATGACAATTGGTATGTCACGTTTTGCATTCACATACTCGAATCCCTTGTCGCGTTGAAACTTCACTACGCCGCCATATGTTGCTGTGGTCTGATCTATTCCAGAAGGTTTGCCATGGACAATTCCTTCTGGAATGAATGCGAGTTCTCTTATCTCTTCTCGGCTTGATTTCAATTCGAGGAGTTTAGACAGACTTGCTATAGTGGAGACTGAAACTGAAGCGGATGATCCGAGGCCTGCTGCCAGAGGAATGCTGGAATCTATTTCTATGTCTAAGCCTTGATTCTTCAATTCGGCTTTTTCAATCAAGTGTGAAGCGATTGAATTGATAGGCTGAAGGGCTTTTCCAGCGTCTGCTGTTCCGGTTTCCGGGACGTATACTCCAGAGTGGAAGGTTCCCGAAGCCTTCAGTGAACTTGATGCTATGCGAATCGTTGAATCGTTTCTTTTCGATATCTTTACTTTTGAGTAGAGGTTTACAGCCATCGCGATGGCTGGTTTACCTATGACCACGAAATGTTCTCCGGTCAGGATGACCTTGGCCGGTGCTGTAGCTACCGCTCTCAGTTGACAAACGCCTTCCCGTATTCGCTTGTTAAGCACTACTTGGTTATCGATATTGAGGCGTATCCGACTACTGCGCTTGTATCTCCTGTAATGTCTCCACTGGTCTTGTAGGAAAGTAGCGTTGCGTCTCTGGCTCCAAGTAGATTTGCAGCTTTTATTGCCGCGGTGACTGGGCCATATCCGCACATCGTGACGTTTTGGGATTCCACGATCCTCTGAAGAGATTCCTCATCGAGGCCCAGGATTTGTTCTATCACTGACATATCTTTCTTCGATGCGGCTGCTTGGTTTTCATAGTGGGTCATGTCTGATGAAGCTATTATGATTGCATTTGAACCGGATATGGCGTTTGAGATGGCTTCACCGACTTCGCAGCTCGTTGTCAGATCTTGCATCATCATGCATATTGGAACGAACTTGAGGTTTGTACCGTATGTGTATTGAAGAAAGGGAAGTTGAACCTCTATGGAATGTTCAAGTCTATGTGCTGACTCATCGACGTCGATTATCTTGCTTTGTTCCTGAATCTTCTTGGCAGTTTCAGCGTCGATCGAAGATGTTCCCAGCGGGGTTTCCCATGCGCCTTCTACCATGATTGAGACGCCGCTTCCCATTCCCGTATGGTTTGGGCCCATGATAACGCATGTTTCTGGGATTCCGTCCTTTGCCAGTGCGAAGTAGGAGTTTGCAGCAACCGGTCCAGAGTACATGTATCCAGCGTGCGGGCAGACGAGAGCTACTATGCTCCTCTTGCCTTTCTTGTTTGGCGCAGGGAGTTTTCCAGGGCCCAGTTTGTGTAGAAAACAGTTTTCAATCTGCTTGGTTAGTGATGACTTTGTTCCGGCATAGAAGGCTCCGGCTTGGCAGGGACTTCTAACTTTCAATCCTCACCGCCCATCTTTGGAGATATAGTTGCGAGTTTCGTTTCAAAATCGTCCACTGTTAATGGAAATTGAGCGTCTGGAGCAAGTTCTCCTCTTTCACGTAGGACTTGTCTTGCGAGAAGCCAGTAGGCCATCGCCAATGCGCGTCTACCCTTGTTGTTTATTGGAATGGCGAGATCCACTCCTGAGAATGTATTGTCGGTGTCGCAGAAAGCTATTACTGGAATTCCAGATGATGAGGCTTCCTTGATTGCCTGCCAGTCTGCGCGTGGATCTGTAACAATTACCAGTTGAGGCTCTCCATGTTTCGGTTGAAGAGGATTTGAAATGAAACCAGGTAGAAATCTTCCGACGCTTGGGACGGTTCTTGTCTTTTCGCAGAACTTCTCTATTGGCGCTTTTCCATAGAGTCTTGAAGACACAACAAGTACACGTGAGGGGTCGAATCTCGCAATGAATTTTGCTGCTAGTCTAATCTTCTCATCCGTCTTTCCAATGTTCAGGATGAATAGTCCATCTGGCCGCACGCGGTAAATGTATTCTTTCATATCGCCGGTCTTGATTCTGGTTCCGATGTGAAGACCTGCTGCTAGTAGATCCTCTAACGGAAGGAGGAGATCCTCGGTCTTCGGCATCATTTCCTTTTCGTCTTTGCTCATGTAGATCATCTGCAATTCTTACAGGGTCTGCGATCTTCTCTTTGACGAAATTTCAGCGTATTTTAGAAACTCGTCAATAACCTCTACGTTAGAGATCAGCATTCTTCTGCAACAGAACCTCTTCATTCCAATGTCGTCGAGGACGCGTTTGGGTTCTTCTCCCTCTTTCACTCTTCGAGCGAACTCTTCCCATTTGTCTCCTACAAGGCTTCCACAACTGAAACAACGAACAGGTATTATCAAATTAGTGCTCTCCAAATCACCTGTAGGATTTCTGTTTCCGTCTTCTGGCCCCAGGCCCACCAAACTTCTTCGATTCTGAGCGTCTCGGATCGCCAGCAAGCATGGTTCTGTCAAAACCTGTGAATACCCTTCTAAGTTCGCTGCTCTTTGTCCATTCAGCTAGAGCTCTGGCTATTGCTATACGGGCTGCCTCAGCCTGCCCCATGTATCCACCACCATTCACAACGACACTTATGTCTACGCCTTTTCTCCTCTCTCCAGCAACAACTAGGGGCTCCATGATTTTTGATCGAGCTACCTCGGGCTGGACAAGCTCAACGGGAAACTTGTTTACAGTCACCCTTCCGGTTCCTGGACGAACGACAGCCCTAGCAACAGCGGTCTTTCTTTTTCCTGTAACGAGGAGAACACGTTTTCGTTCGCTCAACTTGATACTGCCACCCCAATCTCCTTTGATAGTTCTTCCAAAGTAATGTATGGACAACTCAGTTTTGAGGCCTCAGCTCCTGGAACCTTCATAACTGGTTTGTCCTTGAATTCTTCGGGAACTCCCATGTATACCCTGACCCTTTTGAACGCTGCTTTTCCACTTGATTTCTTCCAGGGAAGCATTCCACGGATTACCCGTTTGGCCAACGTGTCGGGTCTCCGAAAGTGTACTGGCCCTTTTCTCTGAGCCCCTAATGTTCGGGTCTTGAGCCGAAGTTTCGCCCTGTCCACAATCATCTTTCTTCTTCCAGAGATAACCGCCTTCTCCACGTTAAGCACCACTGTCTCCTTGCCGTTTAGAACGCTCTTTGCAACGTAGGTTGCGAGTCTGCCTAGGATTTGATCTGTGGCGTCAATAAATTGAGTTTGAGAAGCCATTCTATCCTCATCTCAACAAGACAATCTTTGCGCCTTTGGGATTCGCTTCAGCCAAATCAACCAAGGAAATGCACTTCCCACCAGCCTTCTCGATCTTCTCTTTTGCTTGATCCGAAAACCTGAGCGCGGCTACAGTGACCTTGTGACCCAATCTTCCGGCTGAAAGTACCTTTCCTGCAACTGCAACCACACTTCCATCACTAGTGTGTCTTGCAATCCTGCTTAGGTTTACAGCCTTTCGCGACCTCTTCGATCTGGAAAGATCTTGTGCTAAACGTCTGTACAAAGGTGTCTTTGTCTCTCGCGATTTCTTTCTCAGTTTTGAGATAAGCGCGGTTAGTTGAGGATTTGCGGATTGTGATTTCATGCGTTCTCTTCC
This sequence comes from uncultured Candidatus Bathyarchaeia archaeon, assembly GCA_964549295.1. Taxonomy (GTDB): domain Archaea; phylum Thermoproteota; class Bathyarchaeia; order 40CM-2-53-6; family CAVXDP01; genus CAVXDP01. The sequence goes on along the minus strand of CAZJUU010000001.1, from coordinate 3,432 downwards.
CTTGTGGCTAGTTTTGTATTCAGTTCTTCGGCTTTGTCCGCCAATACTTTCGATGCCTGATTCACGAGAGTCTCTATTGGCATTGATCCCGTGGGTTCAACGTAGAATATGAAGATGCTATCATCCCCTTCGACTTTGACTGGGGATTTCTTCTCGCAATGTCTGACGCATTCCATACATAAGGTGCAGTTCATTTCGTTCTTTACGACTGCCCTGTTTCCTTCAAATGCGAAGACGTTTTTGGGGCACCATTTTGCACATTCAACGGCTTCAACGGCTCTTTTCGGGTCGACTGTCACGTGAGGGAGATACTTGTAAGCGCATGCTGATACTGGTTGCCACTTTGCGTGTTCTAGGCCGCGGCCTAGTTTTGCGTAGGCTTCCAGTCGGATCTTCTGTTTGGGAGCCAATTTGACTATTGGAACCTTGTCGCTGACAGGTTTCACGTTTGGATCTTGAGGCTTTAGCTCACTAGAATATACGATGATTGTTTCATCTTGGCTTTCTACCTCAAGTGTTAAAGATGCTCTGCATTTGCTGCACCCCAGTTCACTTTTGCAGTCACATTGCTCTGGAAGGACGTAGGTGTCCAGATCTGTTGTTAGAGGAATCAATCCGAGCCTGTGAGCCAAGATTTCATCATACATAACGGACGTGTTCTCTACTATCATTACGTCATCTATTGCCATTGTCGGAATTTCTGAGATTATGATCCTCCTAATGGCATTTGCAAAAGCGGGAGTGACATCGCTTAGCATGAACCTGATTGAGGCTTCATTTTCCTCTAGAACCTTCACATCCATGAATGAGTGCAACCTTCGGAAAGTTGGTGATGCAACAGACTCCTGAACTTATATAAACCCTACCCTAACAAAATCTCTGTTCATCACTGGAAACCAACAACTCCAATTAATCTCCTGACACAAGAATTTCGAATCAATCAGTATTAGTCCTGTTGCATTGTCCACAAGAAAAACCTACATAGAACGTTCTGAAGAATTTAATGACGGAGAAAGGCGTAGACTCTGTATGAGCAGTAGGATCCTGTTCGATGTTGGACTCTTGCTGGTGCTGGGAGGATTCACGTTGGCAGTTGTGTCCGTTCTTATGCTTATGGTTCGCCGAGGGAGATCTGGATCGAATGTGAGAGGTGGAGGAATAGTCATGATCGGACCGTTTCCAATCATATTTGGAACTGACAAAGAATCTGTGAAGACATTGGTACTACTGTCAATAGTGTTGATTGGAGTCGTTCTGGCGTTTATGTTGTTTGGATCTTTCACGAGAGGGTAGGGTACGTTCACATGTCCCAAAGATTTTGCGAGCAGTGCAGTCGGTCTACTGCAATCTACGTTTGTACGAAATGTGGAAAAGCAGTATGCTCGAACTGCTTCAATCCGCATGTTTGGCTGTGCAGGAACTGTTCACAGCACCTGCCCACTATCGAGACTATGGATCTGCCGAGAAACATCATAAGGGGTTGGCCAATGGAATTAACCATCTTTCTGACTTCCTTCATCATGATAGTTGTTGGAGTGCTGCTGATGACCCTTGCCTCAGTTTCCTCAACTGGAGGCAGCAGTGGCCTAGTCATCTTTATCGGACCGTTCCCAATAGCGGTTGGAGCAGGACCACAATCATCCCTCATGATTGTGGTCGCGTTTGCGATGGCAATTGTGGCAATGTTCCTGTTCTTTCTGCTAACTAGGCGAAGATTCGTGGTTAGATCCTAGCCTGTGACGAAATTAGGAGATCAAGAGTGTTTTGCACTCCAGTGTGCTCTGAAAATTGAGTGCCAATGCTGGCGAATGGAACGCGTGGTCTCGTTCCAAAAATTGATACTCAGAAATCGAATCTCCCTGGAGATTCGAGTCTGATTGAGAAAGTGGAGCTGAGCGTGAATTGTATCCCAAGGCCCCTAGTGTCTGTGGATTCTTCTGTAGTATACTGTACCGAGTCCCAAGCCAATCACACCAACTAGCCATGCATCGAGCTTGAGAAAAACAAGAAGGCTGAGACATGAGAGCAATCCGACCGCTGGTACAAGAGTGTGGTAACGTCGAACCTTTCTATCCAGTCGCAACGCAGCCACGTTAGCAATGGAGTAGTACAACAACGAAGCAAAATTGCTGACTGCAATCACTTGATTCAGATCGGCAAAAACTGCGGCTACAATCATCAATGTTCCAGAAATCCATATCGCAACATACGGAGTCTTGTACTTGGAGTGTATCTTGCTCAGAAGACCAGGCAGATCGTTCTCCCTCGCCATGGCAAATGTGACACGCGAAACTCCCAAGATTGTTGTCAACAAGACGCTTGCTGTTGCCACCAATGCACCCAAAGAGACTAGAAGCACTGCATAATGGCTTCCTGTTACGTGAATCGCTTCGGCCAATGGTGACCCGGTTCTGGAAAGACCAACGTAGCCAACCAAACCTATGCCGACAAAACTGACGAGGAGGTAGATGACCATCGATATTCCTAGTGAGAGAACCAATGATCGTGGGATGGTATGACGGGGGTCTTTCACCTCCTCTGCCATTATGGCAATCCGAGCGAATCCAGCATAAGCAAAGAAGATGAGAGAGGACCCTTCAAGCACACCAGAGAAACCGTTTGGCGCAAAAGGAGTGAAGTGGCTGATATTCAGATATCCGACACCGAGTGCCACGAAGAATATGAGTATCGCAATTTTCACCGAGACAAGTACGTTGTTTAGCGTGGCCGAATGTCGAACTCCTATGTAGTTGAGCGATATGAAAACCAGAGATATTGCAACTGCAACGAATTTTGTTGGCAGCTGTGGGGACACAGCTCCAAAGTAGTGGGCGAATCCGAGGGAGACAGCAGCGCCGGTAAAGATGTTGGAGAAGATCCACATCCAACCAGCAATAAACCCCACATATGGAGATATAAGTTCGCGTGCAAATATGTAGGCACCACCCTCCCGTGGAAGAACCGCGCTAAGCTCAGAGAAACTCAGAGCAGTAAACGCCGCTACTATTCCAGTGATGATCATCGAAACAATTATCGCTGGTCCAGCAGCACCTGCCGCAACACCAGTTACAACAAAAATTCCCGCTCCGATAATTGCTCCTACTCCAATGGCGGTTGCGCTCCACAGACCAATATCACGCTTCAACGCGCTCACTCCGCAACACAATCTGGAAGGTATCTGACTATCATAGAAACGATTGTGCATCTATGCCTTGCGAATCCAAACGGAGAACCTGAAAAGGAAGTTCAGACGCGGTAGACTGAAACGACGACTACAAATTGATGATGGTCAAGTCACAGAAGCTCAACAGGAATTGGCGTTAGATTCCAGAACGATTCTTCGAATCTCAATTGGACCATAGAACATAGGAGTGGTATCCCGGGGGATATCCATGCATATGCACGAATTCATACCAAAACCCCTTTTTTCCG